>CBDUCT010000266.1:0-5635 GCA_965365715.1 uncultured Cyclobacteriaceae bacterium
CCAGTGTATCCCGTTCAAGATACGATTTCACATTGTCCTTCGTGACTTTTCCGAATTTGTGATAATGGTTCAACAGGGAATTTAAAATATCATTGATCCGGATTATTTCCTTCGATTGTCCTTTGATCCGGATTTCGTTTCCTCTGGAGATAATTTTGCTGGATGGAAAATGATTTGATAGTTCTGAAATATTCTGATTTTCTACACCAAGAAAATCCAATAATGAAATATTTTCTAAGGTTATGATTTTTTCTACCAAGGGCTAAAACTTTATTATTCTAAATATAATATTATTTTAATACTTACTTTTGTTTGAACAAAATTACGTAATAATTTTTTGGCTTCTATGGCTCTCATCACATTTATGTCGGATTTCGGGGACAATGATCATTATGTTGCCGCTGTGAAAGCCAGGATTTTGGGTATCAGGCCTGAATTGCAGATTATAGATATAAGCCATACCATTACGCCATTTGACATCACCCATGGTTCCTATGTGTTAAGATCCGTCTTTCGTGAATTTCCGGCTGGCACGGTGCACCTGGCTGCGGTAAATACACTTGATCGTGAATCTGATCATTACATCATCCTAAACATTGAAGGGCATAATTTCATAGGCCCGGACAATGGATTATTCAGTTTGATCAGCGAGGAACAACCCCGGAAAATAATCAAATTAAGTAATCCTGATATTGAAACCTCTGTTTTCCCTGCCAGGGATATCATGGCCCGTGCCACAGCCATGCTGGCTGGTGGTATGGTCATGGAGGAATTGGGCGTAATCATCACCGATTTCAAGAAATTGTTGGGCCGTCAGCTTAAAGCGACTAAGAAACAGATTTCCGGAAATGTGATCAGGATAGACCGATTTGGAAATGCCATAACGAACATTGACCAGGAGATCTTCAATATATTACAGAAAGAACGGGGGTTTGTTGTTAAATTTGGCAGAGAGACCATTGGCACCATTCATCCGGTATATGCATCCGTTGAGCCGGGAGAGTGTTTTGTCGTTTTCAACAGCAATGGGTTCCTGGAGATCGGGATCAACAAGGGAAATGCGGCGGAATTGATGGGACTGGACTTCGATGCACCGGTTATGATCAATTTTGATGAAGAATGATCTCATTTGACGAAGGATCATTTTTAACAGAACCTCTGTGTTCGCTCCGGGCAGGATGGATCGGGTTGGGGACGTCACTTGTTTTTGTAGCTATAGAATTCCACGGATCAGCACTTTATCTTTGTGGCTTAAAAACTTCATAACCATTGGAATTTATTCAAACTTTAGTGAAATTTGCCCTCCGTAAGGCAGGTAATTGAAGCTTATGTTTAGCTCGTATTCTGCCTCTGGGCTATCATCAATGACGGACTTGTCAGGTCAATTTGATATCCCGGAATTTGCTGAAGTGGTCAGATTGTTTAAACTGCAAGGAGGCGGGCAGGAGTTTCGGTGAGCCGGATTTTGAAAGAAAAAAGCCGAAGTGGCGGAATTGGTAGACGCGCACGACTCAAAATCGTGTTCCTTCGGGAGTGTGGGTTCGATTCCCACCTTCGGTACAGCATATAGCCCCGAGAAAGGGGCTTTTTGCATTTTTTTTATCTTTGTTAATAGTTCATTTTAGTACAATCTTAGACAATACCTTATCGAGAGATAATTAGTTTTCTAATATTTGAGTTGTGGTTTTTAATAGAATCACATCTTCATAAAAATCCTTTATAATTGGTCGTCAATCAATTCCCAGCAGGCATCTGAATCTTAAATAAATCCTTTATATTAGTGCAATTTTTAAATCATAATCAGTACTTCCAATATAAATGGTTTTTAAACATTTTGTCACCATTTGCATCAGAGGTATAAGATAGTGTATTGACAAGGAAATGAGCTGGGAAAAAAGCAACCTACTATGTTCTGATTTAACGACCAATCCTAAACCTGAATTAGGCATAATAATGGTTACCGGGGCCACAGGCTATATTGGCGGTAGGCTTGTACCTGAACTTCTGGCAAGAGGGTACAGGGTCAGGGTTATGGCAAGGGTTGATACCGGGGAGTGCGAAGAGAGGTGGCCGGAAGCTGAAACGGGAGTTGCAGATGCCCTGAAAAGAGAGCAGCTCAAGAAAGCACTTATTGGTGTACACACGGCATATTATCTTATTCATCCTTCATTTATCGGATATAAGAAATACAGGACCACTGATTTTATTGCTGCGAAAAATTTTCGTGAGGTTGCGGATGAAGTTGGTATCAAGAGAATTATTCTTTTGAGTACCATAATAGATCTGTCTTCTTTGAATGACTCCATTCAATCAAAAATCAGCCAAATACCAAAGGAATTCGAAAAGAGCAGAATTCCGGTAACTCAGTTGCGTGTTGCGACGATCATTGGTTCAGGAAGTGCTTTTTATGAATTATTAAAGAACCTAATCAAAAAATCTCCGGTTATCCTTTTACCTAAATGGTCCAAAAACAAAGTGCAACCGATCAGTCTCCGGAGTTTGATACATGTCCTGGTTGGTGTTCTTGAAACAGAAGAGACAATAGGGAATGATTATGATGTGTGTGGGGATGAGGTCCTGACATACGAGGAGATGTTTAAAGTTTTTTCGGAAATTTTACATAGAAAAAAAATATACATAAGAACCTTTATTTCCTATCCGAAATTCTATTCCTATTTTGCCAGCCTGGTTACGCCCTTGCCTGAATCCATCATCCGGTCCATGATCATCAGGGGACGTTTTGAGATGGTATGCCAAAACAGGAGGGATCATATCAGATCATTTTACACACCCCTCAGATTCAAAGAATCTATACTTAGGGCGATGTCCAAAGAAGAACATGATGAGGTTCTTACAAGGTGGTCGGATGAATATCCCCGCGAGCACGAACTGGCAGTAAAATTAAGTGATCTGAAAACTAAACCTAAATTTATAAGCTCGTATTCCAGGCTGACTGACAGATCCAAGGAAGGATTGTTTCGATCATTTTGTAAAATTGGTGGGGATGAAGGTTGGCTTCGAAACAATTGGATGTGGAAATTAAGAGGTTTGATGGATCGACTGTTGCTTGGTGTTGGAATATCCAGAGGGCGAAGAAGTGCCACTACTCTTAGATTGAATGATGTAATCGATTTCTGGAGGGTAGAGGAAATTATTGAAAACAATAAGTTGCTATTACGTGCTGAGATGAAATTACCCGGGAAGGCCTGGTTGGAATTTATGGTGAACGAGGAAAACGGAAAAAGAAAATTAACAACAACAGCTTATTATCATACGAAAGGCATCTGGGGCAATTTATATTGGTATACTTTTCTCCCATTCCATCACATTATCTTCACCAATCTGCTTAAGCAGATAGAGCTTAATAGTGGGGATGTTTGATCATGCAGTTTTTATGTCAAACTACAGGATCCTGAGAGGTGGCATATTTATTGGCTTCTCTCAGCCGCGCCGACATTCTTTCCAGAAGACGAAAAGCGATGGAGGGATCTTTTTGTATGGTCTTATAAAAATTCTTTTTATCAAGTGTTAAAATACTGGCATCGCCCACGGCGCGAACAGTGCAAGACCTTACATCTTTCTCGAAGAGCGCCATCTCCCCGAAAAACTCCTTCTCTCCCAATTCTGCTACTTTCACGTCCGAATCCTTATTTTCTTTTATCACTGCCACCTTTCCTTTCTGGATAACATAAACGCAATCACCCACAGTGCCTTGCTTAATGATTACTTCACCGTCTTTATACGATCTTCCAAGTGTGCTACTTCTCATTGTATTTTAATTTTCCCGTTCGATGATCTTTTAAGTGTATTCAAAACCAGGTTGGTTCCCACCAGTGGGTTCAGACCTCTCTTAAGTATGTCGGTATAGGGGGCGCTTCCTGTAAACGTATCCCACAATATAGAGCTCATCCGGCGTTTTTCACTGGTTTTCCCCTGCTCTTGTACCACCATATTATATAATCCCTTTTTTAGCAGGTTAGATTTCTGGATGATGGTAGTCAATGCAAATATCCCTTTGCCGATGTTGTTGTCAAGATTGAGGTCATCACAAACCTTTTGATATGATTTTTTAAAATCCTTTTCCGAGATGCCTTCAAATATAGCGGTCTTAGCGGCGGCTTTCGCTGTGATGTACGCTGATCCGATCCCATTTTTATACAGTTTGGAGGAAGAGGAATCGCCAATAAGGATAACCCGGTCGGCATAGGCAGATTTGCCAGCTTTTATGTTTATGGTAGGAAAACAAAAACAAGGAATGATCTTGTTAAGATCGATATCCGGAGGAAAGCACTCTTTTACCTCTTTAGTTTCAAGAAAACTCTTTACGATTTCCCGGTTTATATTAGTTCCGAGTAACACCAGTGTTACATAATGCCCCTTAGGGATTAATGCACCAAATTTGATATTCGGCACATCGAGAAGAAAGACATGCATGGAATTCCCAAAATATTCGTCAACAACCTCCGGATCCAGGTAGAATTCACATATATGGGTTTTAGTGGTTTCGGGAGCAGCATACGAGGGGCAGACAGATTTGAATAAAGCTAATGTTTTTGGATTCAGCCCGGCCGCTCCAACCACGAGGTCATATTGTTTTTCGCCATGTTTCAGAGATTTAAGGAATATTCCATCCGCAGTCCTGTCGATTTGTGTAACCTTATCGATAAATACACGTGCTCCTTTTTGCTCACACAGCTGCAGGAGGAAATTATCAAAACTTTCCTGGTCATCATCATGTGATCCCTTTGGGCCGAACCCCCGGTATACTGCAGCTATTCTTTGTTCCTGGAACGGTGTTTCGATAACCGCAGTCCCTGATTCAAGGTGAAGTGTATAAGTTTCAATCCCCTTCTGTATCACATTGGGGGGAAGCACGATGCCTTCTGCAGATAACATTTGAACCAGGGATTCAGAAACTATACCACCGCAGTGGTTACAGCCTGATGGACCTGCACAGGTAAAATCCTTAGCCTCAAAAATATCAATGTTAATATCGATGCCCATCCTCTGGGCAAAATCAAGGGCAAAATAAGTAAAAAAACTTCCGGCAGGACCTCCTCCTATTACGGCAATTGAAGAGTTGTCGTCCAATTCAAGACCGCTGGGGATATTATATTCCACATCACAAGATTTAAGCCCAAAAAATAATCTTCTAGCAGCAATCTAATGATTTCCGGCTAATTTTTAAAAAAAAGAAGAAAATATTTATTGACTTATATTGGAATTTTTGTTACATTCAGCACAATATATCTGTAAATATTCCGCGTAAATATTGGATTATTTAAAGATAGAAAAAACATTGGAAACTATATTTAGCCATTGAGTTTACTTTAGCTCTTGCTCAGCATAAGAAGAAAGGTCATATATGCGACTAAATGTAAAGAATCCTCATTGATTGCTATTTATATTTTTCATATATTTGAAGATTGTAGATTGTGTATTTATAAAATTACGATTGTATTTAACTAAGATGACTACCCTAAACATTACGAATTCATGTCATCGATCATAACAGAGAAGATTACTAAACACCAAAAACAACCCTTATGGAAAGATTTTACAAAAAGCCGTTGAAATTAGTGGCTCTATTTAAAGGACTAGGATCCTTTAGCCTATTCTTACTTTTTATTGTTTT
>CBDUCT010000267.1:0-5615 GCA_965365715.1 uncultured Cyclobacteriaceae bacterium
TTTAACCAACTAAAAGCTACCCAGGCCCAGCTAATTCAATCCGAAAAGATGGCTTCACTAGGTGAACTTACTGCAGGCATTGCCCATGAGATCCAGAATCCACTGAACTTCGTAAATAATTTTTCTGAGGTCAACCAGGAGTTGTTGGAAGAACTGGAGAATGAAAGGTTGAAATTAATAGGTGATAGAGATGAAAAGCTTCAGAATGATTTATTAAATGATATTAAAGAAAACGAATTAAAAATAAATCATCATGGCAAAAGAGCGGATGAGATCGTAAAAGGGATGCTTCAGCATTCCCGCTCAAGCAGTGGTCAGAAAGAATTGACAGATATTAGTTTGTTGGCAGATGAATACCTTCGGTTGGCCTACCATGGCTTAAGGGCCAAGGATAAATCCTTTAATGCTGATTTTCACTTGGAGATTGATGAGAATTTGCCTAAAATTAATGTTATTCCACAGGATATCGGACGGGTTTTACTCAACCTGATCAACAATGCATTTTACGCTGTCGATAAAAAAGCCAAAGAAGTAGGGGACAGTTATAAACCAAAGGTATTGGTGAGCTTGAAAAATCTGGATAATGAAATTGAGATTAATGTGAAGGATAATGGATATGGGATTCCTGTTGATAATAAAGACAAGATCTTTCAACCCTTCTTCACAACTAAACCAACCGGGGAAGGAACCGGTCTGGGTTTAAGTATCAGTTATGATATAATAACTAAAAGTCATAACGGTGAAATGAGGGTGGAGAGCAAAGAAGTATCTCATGGCAATATTAAAAATAAAATAGAAAGTGGGACTGAATTTATAATTAAAATACCAAAATAATTAAGATGAAATTACCCATATATAATAATTTGGAATCTGTTTTATCAATAAATAAGAAACATTTATATATTACTAATCAAAATACTCATAAATGAAAATACTTGTAGTAGATGACGAAAAAGATATTCAACCCCTTTTCCAGCAGCGTTTCAGAAGAGAAATAAGGAATGGTGAATTGGAATTTGTATTTGCTTATTCAGGAGAAGAAGCATTGGAATGCCTTCAGCAATACCTTCATCAAGCTGTCCTGATCCTTTCTGACATTAATATGCCTGGGATGAGCGGACTGGAATTACTGAAAAATATTAAAGAAAAATATCATCAGCCACCTCCGGTGGTCATGATGATCACAGCCTATGGCGATTCGGATAATTATAACAAAGCTATGGAATTGGGGGCAGATGATTTCATTACAAAACCCGTTGACTTTAACTTTTTAAAAGAAACAATTAAAACAAGAATTAATGGTTAAGATACTGGTAGTTGACGACGAAGCTGATCTTGAAGTATTGATTAAACAAAAGTTTCGTAGAAAAATACGGGAACAGGCCTATGAGTTTGTGTTTGCTATCAATGGGGTGCATGCACTGGAACAGTTGCAGATACATAAAGATGTAGGACTGGTCCTTTGCGATATAAATATGCCGGAAATGGATGGCTTAACATTACTGTCTGAATTAAATGAAAAGCATGCCTTACTAAAATCCATCATAGTTTCTGCCTATGGGGATATGGATAATATCAGGACGGCCATGAATCGGGGTGCTTTTGATTTCATCACCAAACCAGTGAATTTCGAAGACCTCGAACTTACTATGGAGAAAACCATAAAACATGTTAACCAGTTACAGGAAACCATACAGGCCATTAACGAAAACAATATTCTTAAGATGTATGTGGATGAAACTGTCCTTAATTTCATGAATACACGGGAGTTTGAATCATCACTTATGCAGAATGAAACGGTTGAAGCTACCGTTGCATTTATTGATATTTGTGGTTTCAGTGCCATTAGCGAAAAGGAAGCGCCGGATAATGTAGTAAAACTGCTTAACAGCTATTTTGATGTTATGGTCAAGGAGATTCTGGCCCATGATGGTTATATTGACAAATTTATCGGGGATGCAATAATGGCTGTTTTTCGTGGCGATTATCACTTGGACAGAGCCATTGATGCTTGTCTGGCTACAAGAAAACTGATCAATGAACGGCCCAATGTTTCTGAGGACATTACTTTTTCTCCCTGTGTTACTATCGGCATCAATAGCGGCCAGATGATCTCCGGAAATATAGGTTCAGCAGCACTGAAACGACTTGACTACACAGTTATTGGAGATGAAGTCAACACCGCTCAGAGATTGCAATCTGTGGCGAAAGATGGACAGATTATAATATCTGAATCCAATTACGAAAAGATTAAGGAGTCATTTTCCTGTAGAAAAGTAGGGGAGGTAAGTTTTAAAAACAAGGCAAATACCACAGTTATATATGAGGTGCTTGATTAAGAAAGGATATGGAGTGAACCACTCTTGTTTGATCAGGTGATCAGATTCTCTTCCTCATATCATTCTGCATTGAGATGCCCTTTTCCCTGGTATATGAATTTCTTCAACCAATCTGAATCCTATTCCAATTCATCTTTCTTGAGAACATGTTAAGGGACATTGTCCGATTTCCTGATATTCCAAAAATCCGGCCGATTTAAAACTTTTTCCAACCCTTACGCATCTAATAACTGGATTGCTGTAACTTTTAACATCTCTTAACAGTCATCCCTGTAGTTATTATACTTGTTTTTTTAATTTAGCTGATAATCTCGAATTCCTATGTTAAAAAATTACCTCAAAATAACCCTGCGAAATATTTTCAAGCACAGAGTTTTTTCATTCATAAATATTTTCGGCCTTGCCCTGGCAATTGCCTGCAGCATCATCGTGATCTTCTACGTTAAGAATGAAATCACTTATGATCAGTTTCATGAAAAATCTGAAAGGGTTTACAGACCCTATACCAAGTTTAAAAGAGGAGCCAGGGAAGGAACCGGGGTACATACCCCCTTCATTATGGGAAAACAATTGAAGGATAATTACCCTGAGATTGAAAGTTATTCGATTTTGACTTCCTTTTTTAACCAGGTATACAAAGATGAAAACTCTTTTCCTGAGGAAATCCATATCGCGGGGGAAGATTTTTTCAATATATTTTCATTTCCGGTTCTCCACGGAAAGACAACAAATGTTCTGAATGATGCCACTTCCATAATTCTTACAGAAGAAATGGCTGAAAAGTATTTTGGCAAAACTGATGTGGTTGATGAGCTGCTCGTCATAGAAGTGGGAGGTGAACAGAAAAACTTTACAGTTAAGGCTGTATTGAATAATATCCCGCCGAATTCAAGTCTCCGGTTCAATTTCCTTATTTCGGATCTACATACCCAAGATATCTTTCCGGCTCCCATGCTGACCTCCTGGAATATGATTACCGGCGAGACTTATGTATTGCTCCATGAAAATGTAAATAAAGCTGAACTGGAACCAAAATTCTCAAGCCTCGTTGAACAGGTCATGGGAGATGATCTGGATGGAGGAGACTTTGCCATATTTTTACAGCCTTTGACGGATATTCATCTGAATACTGATATGCCCGAAGGAAATGTGCCCGTTAGTGATCCGAAATATACTATTATTCTTGCCGGGATATCCGTCCTTATCTTGCTGCTTGCCTGTATAAATTTTGTGACGCTATCCCTGGGCAGATCATTTTCCCGCGCAAAAGAAATCGGAATCAGAAAGTCGACCGGGGCAAATCGAAGACAGATAATAGTACAATTTCTTGGGGAATCTGTATTAATGTCAATTCTGGCTTTATTTATAGGACTTATTCTGGCCTATATCATACTACCCTGGTTTAATGAACTGGCAGAACTGAATTTGAAATTTACACTTGATATCGCAAATATTCTGTTGATTACAGGTATAACAATACTTACTGGTCTTCTGGCAGGCATATATCCTGCTTTGATCGTATCCGGATTCAAACCATTGGATATAATAAAAAGTGATCTGAGACTTGGCAAAGGGAACAACATGCTCGGATCGGTGCTGGTAACCGGACAATTTGCTTTAACCGTATTTATGATTGCATGTACGGTGATCATGAAGGATCAGTTAAGTTATTTGCAAAATAAGAATCTCGGATTTGACAAGGATCATGTGGTTGTAATTCCTGTAAGGGTAGGAGAGGCTAAAGGTTTAAGGGATGTCGTAAAACGTGGAATTGAACGAGCCGCCATCCTTGATAATGCAGTGATGAATAAACCCGGGGTTCTTGCTACCGGAATTGCATCACATACTTTTGAGCCAGGCGGTTGGACCCATATCGGCTACCAGGTAGATGATGAAGAACCCACCTGGTTCTACTATAATACCATTAATCCTGGTTTTATTCCCGCCATGAAAATGGAAATAGTACAGGGAAGGAACTTCGAATGGGAAAACCAGGCGGATATGAAACGTTCAATTATTGTGAATGAGGCTTTCGTGAAAGAATATGAACTCGAAAATCCCATAGGAGACAGGATCCCACATGAACCTTTTATTGATCACGAAATCGTTGGTGTAGTTAAGGATTTTCATATAGCCTCTCTGCATGCCAGAATTGAACCCTTGATTATGGCAATGAATGTTGAGATAGGATTTTCTGGCGCTAATAATGTCAGTATAAGCAGCTCGGAAATACCCAAGCTATTTATTCGGCTTGAAGGAGGCAAGATCCAGGAAGGTATAGATTTGGTTAGAACGGAATGGGAAAAAACCTTTCCCGGTGAACCCTTTGATTACAGTTTTATGGAGGACAATCTGAAGGAACAATATGAAAGAGAACAGAATCTGTCAAAAGTAGTTACCAGTTCTTCACTTCTGGCAATCGTAATTGGTTGCCTGGGATTGTTTGGCTTGTCCACGCTTTCCCTGGCTGGCAAATTGAAAGAGATCTCTATCCGAAAAGTATTCGGTGCCTCAAAAACAACCATATATTTAATTCTCTCTAAAAGATTTCTCATTCTTCTTACAGTAGCGATTATTATTTCCTTCCCGGTTACCATAAGTGTGATGAATAAGTGGTTAGCTGAATTCGAGTACAGGATTGATGTTGGTCCGGCATCACTGATTCTGGCAGCCCTGATCAGCCTGGCGGTACTTCTGTTATCGATAAGTTACCAGGGATTGTCTGCGATAAGGACAAATCCTGCAGAAACCTTGAGAAATGAATGATTTCTTACCTCCTGGATCTGATCCTCAGGTATTCCAGATCACCATCTACTCGGGAATTTAATGATCATGCCAATCCTTGCATGATTATATCATTTATAGTATTCTGTTAAAGCTTTGCAAAAATTCAGCAATTGAATTATTTTCATTGCCTTAATAATCAATCAATTTTTTAATTATGTCTTTCTTAAGAAGAACCAGGATAGATCTTATTTTATTGATAATTCCCGTTTTTATTATAAATACATCCTGCAGGGAAGAATCTTCAAAAAATATCATGCCTTTTGACCCGGTGGGTGCTATGTATGCATTTAACGTGCATGATGTTTTATTCGATGACAACTGGAAGTTTCATAAAGGTAAAGTAAAGGGAGCCGATGACCCAGAATTTGATGATTCAGAATGGCGGGTACTGGACCTTCCCCACGATTGGAGCATTGAAGATCTTAATTTAACATCAAGGGATTATATTGATACTAATCCTAAACCGGTTGGCCCCTTTTCTCCGGATAG
>CBDUCT010000268.1:0-5614 GCA_965365715.1 uncultured Cyclobacteriaceae bacterium
ATTGCATCATGAGAATATAAAATTACTGATGTGTCTAAAACGAATACCTTATCTCTTTTTTTAGACTCTACCATTTTGGATTTCATATATTTTACGGCATCTTTTGAGTGAAAATATCTTCATCTTCCCTGGCTTCGATATCAAGAATATTGGCCGATACCAACCATATCAATGTTCTGGAAGCACTAGATCTCTTAATACCTGCAATTTCTGAAAATGTCTTCAATGTAATTTTTTCATGCTCTCCCAGGTAATTCATTAAGATCCTCTCCTTTTCACCAAAGTTCACCTTTATGTTTTTACTGCGTTGTCTCTTTTTTAGAATTTCGATCATCTCCCGGCTTGCCTGTATACTTCTGTCAGCAAGCCTTAAATAGGATTTTCTGTTTTTTCCCTGATAATCATCTTTTACATAATGCGGTTTATCCTTACTCTCGTAAATATTGTAATGTAAAACAGCACGTTTTTCATTCATTTTGACCACATCAAGCTGATATTTGATGGAGGGTATACAATAGTTGGTTATAGCTTCGTTGAGGGAATAAATGTCTTCTTCATAGTTTTTAACACCTGTAACAGTACCATCGTCATCTACTCCAATTAATAACCTTCCTCCTCTTGTATTAGCAAAGGCTACTATTTCTTTAACTATTTTTTCAGGAAAGTTCGCCTTTTTCTTAAACTCGAGTATGTCGGTTTCCCCTTCTAATACCAATTTTTTAATATCTCTGATATCCATCTCAACATAAAAGACGATAAGAGAATAATCAATTTTTCAAGGCATAATATTAATAAAAATCACGCTATTTAACCTGATTTTTTTCGTATTATTCTATACAAATTCCAGGTATATTACTTTGTGAAAACTCTATAAAATTCTACAGCGTATTGTTAATCAGAGATATAAACAATTATGTGTGAACAAATCCTTTAATATAGAATTTAAACTTTTTGGGCTACTAGAATTTCCTCATAGAAATTTTCATACAGCGGAAGGATTTTATCTATGCTGAAATCTTCAGCCCGCTTCAGTGCTGCTTTTTTAAACCTGGGTAAATTCTCATCCTGGAGAATAAAAAGTGCATTTTTGGTCATGTCTTCCACATCACCCACATCGCTCATGAAACCTGTTGTTCCATTTTGATTAAGTTCCGGTAAGCCACCTGTATTGGAAGAGACCACAGGCACCTCACAGGCCATGGCTTCCAGTGCCGCCAGCCCGAAGCTTTCTTTTTCAGAAGGCATTACAAAGAGGTCCGAAACAGACAACACCTCCTCAATATGTTCGAGTTTACCAAGAAAACGAATATCATCACAGGTACCTAATTCCCGGCACATATTTTCTATGATCATCCTTTCGGGTCCATCCCCTACAAGAAGTAGTTTGACTGGCATTACCTCCCTTATATTTTTAAATACCGTGAGTACATCCTCAACCCTTTTTACCTTTCTGAAGTTTGAAGTATGCACGATCAGCTTTTCATCATTCGGACAAATGGCTTTTTTGAAATGGTCTTTTTTTTGTTTCCTGAAACGGCTCAGATCAATAAAATTAGGTATAACCCGAATTTCTTTGGTGATATTGAAATGTTCCAGGGTATCCTTTCTCAATGATTCAGATACGGCTGTAATTCCATCCGATTTATTAATACTGAAAGTAACAACAGGTTCATACGAAGGATCTTTTCCAACCAGCGTGATGTCTGTTCCATGAAGTGTGGTTATAAAAGGTATATAAATGCCTTCTGTTTCCAGGATCTCCCGGGCCATGAAGGCAGCGGAAGCATGCGGAATTGCATAATGGACGTGAAGCAGGTCTAGCTTTTCATATTTCACAACATCCACGATCTTTCCTGACAATGCCAGTTCGTATGGCGGATAGTCAAATAACGGGTAGGTATTAATGGTTACTTCATGATAATACAGATTCGGATTAACAAAATCCAGCCGGGTAGGCTGACTGTATGTTATAAAATGCACTTTATGACCCATTTTGGCCAGTGCCTTACCCAATTCCGTTGCTACCACACCACTACCCCCATAGGTCGGGTAGCAAACAATTCCGATATTCATAATTAATTATTGATTAGTGAACTATATATAACAGTTTGAATTCTTTTACGTACTTCTGAATCAATTAGTTTTTTATTTCCGACATCAGGATAAGTACGGTTTGACAAAAATATATAAACCAGGTCAAATCCGGGATCAACCCAGACATAAGTACCTGTAAAACCGCTATGTCCATAGCTTTTCATTGAAGCATGAAAGCTGGCTGGGTTGTATTCGTGCCCGATAACCTGTGGCTTATCCCAACCCAGTCCCCTGCGGTTAAAGATATATTGCCTTTCCGTGAAATCCGATAATGTCTTTGGGTGAATATACTGGTTTCCCCCGTAATAGCCATTCTGAAGGTTCATTTGCATAATTACAGCCAGGCTGTAGGCGTTGGAAAACAATCCGGCATGTCCCGCAACCCCTCCAAATATCGAAGCAATCTCATCATGGACATTTCCCTGTATTACACCCTTCCTGAATACATTATCAACCTCTGTAGGTGCAATTTGTTTTAATGGGAAATTGTTTTTGGGCAGGTAGCTTATATATTTCAATCCGAGTGGGGTAAACAAATATTCTTCCAGAAACTCATTCAGGGGAACGCCCGTAACTTCTTCGATCAGTCTTTGTATAAGATAAAATCCAATATCACTGTAAACATATTCATAAGGCTTCCGAGAATCTTCTTTCTCGAGAAGATCAGACTGGATCATCCAGTTCCATACCGAGTCTTTCAAGCTGGGCTTTGCATACATGCCCGGGATCACTTCCACCTTATATTTTCCATCATCTACACTGCTGTAGTATTCTTTTCTTGAACTTCCTCCATTTATGGTATTGATCCAAAAAGGGTAGTATGCAATCAGACCTGCCTGGTGAGACAGAATATCCCGAATGATGAGGTCCTCTTTATTTGTATTTTTTATCTCTGGCAGATAAAAAGATATTTTTTTATCCGGATCGATAAATCCATGTTCCACCAGCATCATGAGTATTTGTAGGGTACCTGCCACTTTGGTTACAGAAGCCAGATCATATAAAGTGGTGTCTGTTACCGGGAATTCCTTTTGATAAGTCTGGTAACCATAACATGTTTCCTTAACGATCCTGCCATTCCTTGCGATCAGGAGCTGTGCGCCGGGGATCATCTCATCCCTGATGGCATCCTCAATGATCGTATCTACCAGGGAAAGGATTTTCACATTGAAATTCTCACGCGCCGGTGCAGAGTATCCCAATCTCCCGATAGAAGGCAGATCCATTCCTGATCCGGCCTGAAAGCGATCACTGGCTGTGACAGGTAATTTTCCTTTAATTGAAATGGCCCCGAATAATTGTTGTGCAACGGTTTCCTGAGCATATGCATTGTCTTCATAGGCACATAATAATACCCCGCATTGTTCAAAGAATTTCAGACTGTATGGGGTTCCATAGGCTACGAGGACAACATTTGTCGAATTATTCAGCTTATTAATAAAGTCAATATCAGTTTGTTTTATCCCGTAGTTTTGCCTTGAAAGGTTATTGATATTGTGTATAGAAACGATTACCACTTCATAACCGGAGAGTTTAGCATACAGATCATCATATGTATTCCCGGACATTTGATTTTTTGAATAGAAATAATGATCGAAGGATCCGAAACGGTTAAGGATCATTTTAAACTTTTCCACATTATCATCATATAATGAAAGTGAAGCGAACCGGATCGTATCAGTCAACCGGAAAGGGACCATGTTATTTTTATTTTTAACCAGCGTGATCGCATTCTCGAATATCCTGTAGTTCAAGTCGTCAATATTTACGTTCAGCCTTTCAGATAATTTTTCTGGTATTAAAGGCATTTCCTCCAATAAACCGTTTTCATATTTGGCGGTTAATATTTTCCTGACCCGTTCATTTATTTCTGTTTCAGATATTTTCTTATTGCTTAGGGCCGTCTTAAAAGTTTTCAGAACAGCGGGAACATTTACCGGCATAAGGATCATGTCATTTCCAGCTTTAAAAGCTTCGAGTTCCCGGATACCCTCAGGGTATAAAGAAGTAACGCCCTTCATATTCATCGCATCTGTAAATACCAGGTTTTGGTATTTAAGCTCTTCTTTTAAAAGACCTGTAACAATATTACTTGAAAGGGTTGCTGGCAATCCGGGAGTACTTTCCAATGCCGGAATGCTTAAATGTGCCACCATTATTCCCTTTATTCCAGACTGAATTGCTTTTTTAAAAGGGAGGAGCTCTACAGAATCGAGCCGGGATCTGTTATGATCTATTACCGGAAGTGCATAATGTGAATCCGTTCCCGTATCGCCATGTCCGGGAAAATGTTTCCCAACTGCAATGATCCCATTATCCTGCATGCCTTTCATGAAGGCAATTCCCTTATCGGATACAGCATATGGATCTTCTCCAAAAGAACGAATGTTAATGACCGGGTTATCGGGATTATTGTTCACATCCAGCACCGGTGCAAAATTAATATGCATGCCGGCGATCTTGAACTGACGGGCAATCTCTGCACCCATATTGTATATTAAGCGGTTATCCTGAACAGCTCCAAGTGTGATTTTTCTGGGTAACGGTTTAATACTGTCTAACCTCATGGACACGCCCCATTCAGCATCCATTCCCACAAAAAGCCTGATCCTGGATTTATTCTGAAATCTTTGGGTCAATTCAGCCTGCCTGGAAGGTCTTCCCTGGAAAAAAATTATCCCTCCTAGATGGTACCGGCTGATCAGGTAATCGATATCCGAATAATACTTTTCATTTTTATTGGAGTATACCGGGATCATCAGCAGCTGACCAATCTTCTCATCTAAGGTCATGGTATTTAAGAGGCTGTCAACCCAGGCTTTTTTGTCAGCATTTAAAGCTTGATTTGAAGCAAAGCTAATTTCAGGAACACAGATCAGACATAAAAAAACAACAAGAAATCCTTTTTTCCGTAAACCCATTCAGTACTTATGAATTAATAAATTAATATTTTAGCTTTGTATAATCAGGTATAAATAATAGCAGATGAAACTACCATCTCTTACCAGGCTTCCCAAAAATAATCGATTTAATTTTCAACCTCGGTATTATGACCCAATTAAAGAAGAAATTGAGGAAAGAACATCGAGAATTAAGAAGGAAATAGGAGAGTCTGATGAATACTATCGGGAACATATTTCAAGCGCATTCCGAAGAAGGGCAAGAACTCAAAGAACATCTGGTATTTTACAATTTATATTTATCATATCTTTTGTGTTTATTTCCTTTGGTTACATCTATTTTGGGAATCAGATATTCTATGCATTCCTTATACTCATTCCTTTATATATATGGATGAAGCGTAGAAACAGATCCTGATCGTTTATGCCAGATGTCATTCATTTACTTCCCGAATCTATAGCCAATCAGATCGCTGCCGGTGAGGTTGTTCAAAGGCCTGCCTCCGTGGTCAAAGAGCTTATAGAGAATGCCATTGATGCTGGGTCTTCCAATATCAGGGTCATTGTCAGGGATGCCGGAAAAAGCCTTATCCAGGTTATAGATGACGGCAAGGGCATGA
>CBDUCT010000269.1:0-5579 GCA_965365715.1 uncultured Cyclobacteriaceae bacterium
TGATTTTTAAACCTTGTTGTTGTGCCTCTATCGATTTAGCCATGTACATGTCATCGCGCTTATTGGCATTAAATTTAAGGTTACCCTGAAACTGCGACTGTGCCATCGAATTGGATTGCATCAGTTGTTTGCTGTCACGCAGGGATTTGTTCTTGATTTTTAAACCTTGTTGTTGTGCCTCTATCGATTTAGCCATGTACATGTCATCGCGCTTATTGGCATTAAATTTAAGGTTACCCTGGAACTGCGACTGTGCCATCGAATTGGATTGCATGAGTTGTTTCCTGGTACGCAGGGATTTGTTCTTGATTTTTAAACCTTGTTGTTGTGCCTCTATTGATTTAGCCATGTACATATCATCGCGCTTATTGGCATTAAATTTCAGATTACCCTGGAACTGCGACTGTGCCATCGAATTGGATTGCGTGAGTTGTTTCCTGGTACGCAGGGATTTGTTCTTGATCACCAGACCCTGTTTCTGGGCTTCTATCGATTTGATCATATACTGATCTTCCCTGTTCCTGGCATTAAGTTTCTGATTTCCGGAAAATCGAGACTGTGTCATTGAGTTGAATTGCATAACTTGTTTTCTGTCTCTGACTTTTCTTGATTTAACGGTCATCCCCTGATTCAGACCCTCGACAGATTTGGCCATGTACATATCCTCTTTTCTGCTTTTATTCATGGATAAATTCCCGGTATTTAATGCGGCCTTGTTAGAATTTCTTTTAATCTGACGGTCTTGTTTCTGCTTTGACTTAACTCTGTACAAACCCTGGGATTGTGCAAGAATGGATTTCTCGAGCGTTCCGGCCTGGATCTGTTTCCTGGATTTGGACTTACTTAGTCCTTGCATCAAAGCTTCTTCAGATTTTTGAGCATATTGGGCAAGCTTTTGATTGCGTTTCCGGACATTGGTTCTCCCGGGCGTATCATCTACAGGTGGTTCAGGGAAAAATCCTTGCCTGGAACGTAAAACATATGGTTCGACACGAATATTGCCCTGATGTTGAACTATGTTTCTGGATTGTTTTTTGTATCTTTTTTGCCGTCGCAGATAGTTATCCTTAATTACCATTCCCTGTCTCTGAGATTCATTTGCTTTTTTCGTAAATTTTCTTCTTTGCTTTCTTTGTGACTGGGTATATGTCCGGGATGGGTTTTTTTCGGCATTCTGCTTTTTAGGGACGTATCTTTCCTGCAAAGCTTCAGGGACAACTTCTAGCTCCCCGCTGGTTTGGTTTTGAATGGAGGCTTTACGATACCTCTTCTGTCTCCTTTTCTCTTTTTTGTTTTTATTTTTCCGGCTCTCTTTAAAGGCATTCGATTTTTTATCCGAAATCTTGATTTGAGCACTACCTGAATGGCTTATCAGGATCAAACTAAATATAATCAGAAGGCACGATACGACTGTTTTGAAAGGATATAGTTTTCCTTCAATCAGTTTAATCATCTGATGAAAATAGTTGTATCTCAAAATTATTCCTTCTTATTCTTATTTATAAACGCTGAAATCTATAAAATATTTACAAATATGCAGAAAATAAGGGATGTCATCAATATTCAATTAATTGGAGGAGTTTCTCCCGAAACCTGTTCAGAGGGAGGAAATTTTCTTCCAGGTTGTTTGTAAAGGGAACAGGCGTATCAAGACTCCCTTCCCTGAGAACGGGACCATCGAGATATTCGAACAGGTTTTCCACTATAAAAGCCGAAATTTCCCCTCCTATTCCACCAGTTATCGTGGCTTCATGAAGTATAATTACTTTACCTGTCTTCCTGACAGATTTCGATACAATTTCCTTATCCCATGGCATCAGGGTTCTCAGATCTATCAGATCAAAAGATATATCAGGCAATGATTCGACAACAGATCTTGCCCAGATCACACCATAGCCGTAAGTTATAATCGTTATATCATGGCCTTCAAGAATTCTATTTCCCTTCCCCAGTGGCAGGGTAAAATAACCGGCTGGGACTTCCTCACTTACTGATCTGTATAGTTTCTTGTGCTCGAAAAACAATACTGGATTCGGATCTTCAAAGGCTGATAGTAACAAGCCTTTGGCATCAGAGGGTGTGGAAGGATAAACCACCTTTAGGCCAGGTGTATGGGTGAACCAAGCTTCATTCGATTGGGAATGGAACGGGCCGGCATTAACCCCTGCGCCTGTTGGCATTCTAATAACCACATCCGCATTTTGACCCCATCGATAATGGACTTTAGCAATATTATTGATGATCTGTGTAAATCCACAGGAAACAAAATCCGCAAACTGCATCTCGACCATCGACTTCATACCGGCAATAGACAGACCCAGGCTCGCTCCGAGAATTGCGGATTCACATAATGGAGTATTCCTGACCCTGGCCTTTCCATATTTTTCATACAACCCTTCAGTTACTTTAAAAACACCACCATATTCCGCTATATCCTGTCCCATCAATACTAGATTAGGATGCTTTTCACATGCCTGATCGATGGCTTCATTAATTGAATCCACAAACCTCTTTTTATTGGTATTTGACCTATCCGGTTGGATGATTTCTGTTTCGGAGGGATAGAATACATCAGCTAGTTCCTTTTCCTGAGAGAATTCAGGATAAGTATCAGCATACGCTTTATCTAATCCTTCTTCGATATTCTTTTTTATTTTTTCTTTGATCTGCTCAGCCAGTTTCTCATTTAATATTTTGTTCTCCAGAAGGAACTTTTCATAGTTATTAATGGGATCTTTGGTTGCCCACTTTTCCATTAGTTCCTTCGGGACATATTTTGTGCCTGAAGCTTCTTCATGACCCCTCATTCTGAAAGTTATGGCTTCCAGAAGAATGGGCCTGTGCTTTCTTCTAACTTCCCTGGCAATTTTCTTTACCGACTGGTAAACTTCAAGTACATTATTACCATCTATTTGATGGGCTTCCATCCCATACCCATGACCTTTGTCAATGAAATGTTGATGATTATATTGTTCAACACTGGGCGTGGACAACCCATACCCGTTATTTTCGATAAAGAACAAGACAGGAAGATCCCATACCGATGCAACATTCATAGCTTCATGAAAATCACCCTCACTCGCCCCCCCATCACCACTAAATACCAGGACTACCTTTTTTTCTTCCTTGAGTAAGTGGGATAAGGCGATGCCATCTGACACCCCTAACTGTGGCCCCAGATGCGAGATCATACCTACTAAATGATGTTTTCTGCTGCCAAAATGGAAAGACCTGTCCCTACCTTTGGTAAAGCCTGATATTTTACCCTGGAATTGTGCAAAAAGTCTGTGTAAGGGAACTTTCCGACTGGTAAATACCCCTAAATTTCTATGCATAGGGAGGATGTATTCATCTCGTTTGAGGGCTAAGGTAGCACCTACAGAGATGGCTTCCTGCCCGATCCCGCTGAACCATTTGCTGATCCTACCCTGTCTCAGCAATTTCAGCATTTTTTCTTCTATCATTCTCGGGGTAAGCAAGGCCTCGTAGAGTGTAATCAACCTTTTATTGGTGATCCCTTTTCTGTCGAAGTACATTCTTTTATTTTTTATCAAATGTAAAAGTTTGAAATGAAGATAAAAACAGATGTATTTTATATTTTTACGGTAGCACGCTTATGATAAAATTCGAAGAATTCTCACTGAATAACGGCCTGAAAGTAATTGTTCATGAAGATCATTCACTTCCTATTGCTGTTCTGAATATATTGTACAACGTTGGTTCAAAGGATGAATCGGAAGACAAGACCGGTTTTGCCCATTTATTTGAACATTTGATGTTCGGCGGTTCGGCAAATATCAAGTCATTCGATGAGCCTCTTCAGAAGGTAGGGGGAGAAAATAATGCTTTTACCAGCCCTGATATTACCAATTATTATATCTCAGTTCCATCAGCTAATCTGGAAACGGCATTCTGGCTCGAGTCAGACAGGATGCTCAGCCTTTCATTCGAGGAAAAGGTGCTGGAAATTCAAAGAAAAGTGGTAATTGAAGAGTTCAAACAACGGTATCTGAATCAACCCTATGGGGATGTTTGGTTAAAATTACGCCCACTGGCATATAAAACCCATCCTTATAAATGGCCGACTATTGGAAAGGATATTTCCCATATTGAAACGGCCTCCATGGAAGATGTCATTTCCTTCTTCAATAGATTCTATATACCTAATAATGCTACAATGGTGGTTGCCGGCGATGTAAATACCAAAGAAGTGATAAAACTGGCTGATAAGTGGTTTGGAAAAATACCTTCAGGCGAAAATTATATCCGGCAACTTCCTGAAGAACCTGCCCAGTCACAAATCAGACGCCAGGTTGTAGAAGCTAATGTTCCGCTGGACGCTGTTTATATGGCATATCATATGCCCGGTCGACTGGATATTGGCTATTATACGCTGGATCTTATGAGTGACATGCTGGGCAGGGGTAAAACCTCACGGTTATATCAAAGTCTGGTGAAGGATAAAAATATTTTTAATTCAATCAATGCTTATGTAACCGGATCCGTGGACCCTGGCTTATTGGTTATCAGCGGAAAGATTAAAAATGGTATTTCCCAGGAATCTGCCGAGGGAGAAATAAATGGTATACTTGAAGCATTTATAGAAAATGGTATCAGTAATGAAGAACTCCAAAAGGTAAAAAATCAGGCATACACTGCGCTTGCTTTTCAGGATGTTGAGTTATTGAACAGAGCGATGAATCTTGCATTTTTTTCGAATTTAGGAGATCCTAACCTTGTAAATGAGGAGAGATCAAAAATAGAAAACATCAATGTTGATAAAATACTTTCAGCCGGACGGCAAATTCTACAAAAAACCAACAGGAATATACTCAATTATAATTCGATAAAATAAAGTCTACGGTGTGTAAAAAGGCCATAATCGAACTTCACTATCTACCTTCCATACCCTATGTGGCTGCCTGGGCTTATTTTGATGAAATAATTATAGAATCAAAAGAAAGTTATACCAAGCAATCCTTTCGAAACCGGTGCCAAATCAGAACGGCCAATAAGATTGATGATTTGATTGTCCCCATTCAGAAGGGCAATAGCAACGTTCCTGTTCAGGAAATCCGGATAGATCAGAATCAAACCTGGATCAAGAACCATTGGAGGACAATTCAGTCATCTTATGGAAATGCCCCATTCTTTGAACATTATAAGCAGGATATAGAGAAAATTCTATATAATAAACCACGTTTCCTGTTCGATCTTAACCTTCAATTTCTTGAGTTGATACTAAAAATGATCGGGTTGAACAAAAAAATTATTTTTTCTCAGAAGTACGAAAAAAAATACCCTTCTGTCATACAGGATTTGCGATCTAAGATTCATCCAAAACAGTTAAATGATGTGTTGGATTTTTATTATCCTCAGGAATACACACAAGTATTTGGAAATCAATTTGTTAAAGACCTAAGCGTTATAGATTTGATCTTCTGTGAGGGGCCAAATGCTATTAATATCCTGAAAAGATCAATAGGGCATTTTTAAAACATTTCATCTTCCTTAATCGTTAAAATTCTGTATGCTCTGGTATTATTCATAATATATGTATATCATAGCATATTAAATCA
>CBDUCT010000270.1:0-5573 GCA_965365715.1 uncultured Cyclobacteriaceae bacterium
ATTGGGTGCAGGAGAGTCTGTAACAGGAATAAACTTTGCCGGTCTGGCGGTAGGAGCAGGAGAGTCACTTACAGGGATAAACCTCGCCGGATTGGCTGTCGGATCCGGCGGAACGTTGACGGGTATCAATGCAGCGATTCTGGGAGTAGGTTCTCCTGAGGTTAAAGGTTTGAATATAGCTCTTGCTGTTGGAGGAGAAGATGTAACAGGTAGGGCCATTGCACCAGCCTATTTCAGAATAGAAAACGGAACATTAAACGGACTCTCTATAAGTGCCTTCAATCATATCAAAGGAGACCTTAACGGAGTATCAATAGGGGTCTTTAATTACGTAAATAAAATAAACGGCGTTCAGGTCGGAATTTTGAACTATATACGCTCAAATCGCAAGGGATTGAGGCTTTTACCTCTTTTCAATGCCCGCTTTAACTAATTAAAACAGGTCTTTTTGAAGGAATGGGATCAGTGCCAAAATTATGGCCCCGTTCCTGCCCCCTCATATGTTTCGCATTCAAACTTCGGTTGTCAGTATCAGATGAAACATCTTTTCCCGAAAATAAGAAATCCTTATGAATGAATACTTTTTGAAATGCCTACCTGGTACATTCAATTTTTACCAGGTTAAGAGAACCAATGTATACCTTTATCAATGTTTTAAAGTTCTATTTCGATCATATTACGGAATATATCATCCATAGTTTCCCTGTTTCTGATCAATTTGGCCTGACCATCAAAAATTAAAACTTCAGCTGGCCGCAATCTCGAGTTATAATTTGAGGACATGGAAAAAGCATAGGCTCCTGCATTCTTTATTCCTATGATATCACCTTCTCTTACTTCGTTCAGCTTTCTGTCTGATCCAAGTGTATCCGTTTCACAGATGTATCCAACTACAGAGTATACCCTGAAGGTCCCCTTTGGATTGCTGATATTAAGCATATCATGGTAAGAATTATACATCATGGGTCTTATGAGGTGATTCATTCCAGAATCAACACCTACAAATACAGTAGCCGGAGTGGTCTTGATCACGTTGGCTTTTGCAAAAAGAAAACCTGCTTCACTAACCAGATATTTACCAGGCTCAAACCAGATTTCAAGTTCTTTTCCATATTCTGTACAAAAATTACTGAAGGATTTGCTCAACCTTTTACCCAGTGCTTTTATATCCGTTGTAACATCACCTTCACGATATGCCACCTTAAAACCACTACCGAAATCAATATATATAAGGTCTTCAAATTCACGGGCGGCATCAAAAAGAATATTTGCTCCCTGAATAAAAACCTCAGCATCCAGAATATCAGATCCGGTATGCATATGCAAGCCTTCAACATGAATATCATTGGTTTTTATTACCCGGTGAAGGTGCCGCATCTGAAGAACAGATATTCCAAACTTGGAATCTATATGCCCGGTAGAAATATTGGTATGTCCACCCGCCATTATATGAGGATTTATCCGTATACAACAAGGAACTGTATTATGATATTCATGCCCAAATTGTTCTAAAATAGAAATATTATCAATATTGATCCTGAGTCCCAGTTCCACAGCTTCCTGAATTTCGTTAAAAGACACGGAATTTGGAGAATAAAGAATATCATTCGGATCGAAACCAGCGCGCAGTCCAATTTGTGCTTCCTGTATCGATACAACATCCAGTCCGGTTCCCAGCTTATTCATCAACTTTAATATGGATACATTTGATAATGCTTTCATGGCGAACTTGATCCTCATGTCAAGGCCTTTAAAAGCATTTTTCATTGAGTTTACCTGATGGCTTATCTTTTCCGCATCGTAAACATAAAGAGGTGTTCCATATTCCCGGCATAGTTCTTCAATATCTACACCTTGAATATTGTATCGGTTATTTTCCAGCTTCATTATACTATTTTAAGTTTCAAATATAATTCAATGTTTAATATATCCGGCAGCTGGAAAATAAAAAATCCCGCTTCACTACCCAAAGGCAGCAAGAAGCGGGATGGTGTCATGAGAATTTTTACTACTTATTCTAAAACTAATTTTCTATTTAAGACTTTATCCTGCTGGAAGATCTGCAAAAGATAGGTTCCTTTATCAAAGTTTTTAACATTAAGTACCTGATTGAAGGTCCCATTGAAATCTTTAATATTTTCTTCCATTTTCATGTTTCCTTGCAAATCGAGAATACGAACAATCACTGGTTTCCTGGACCCGGTAAAAGCGAGTGTAAACTCTCCCTGGTTTGGATTGGGATAGTAATTGATAGATTTTAACTCAAGTTCAGGCATTGCTGACAAATTAAATGCACTGAATTCTTCTTCGTTGGCAGCAATAGGTTGGATACTGGCCTCAGCAAAAGATGACTTTGCCGTTTCAACATGATATGTTTTTTTTATTGTCTTATGACCAGTCTCATCTACCCATACCATTACATTATCGTCTTCTCCATCATGGCTTATAGAAATATTTCCATCTTCATCCCTAATAACAAAAACATTTTCATGTTCATGAATTTGATGTCCTTCGTGGTCTCCATCTTTGATCACTTTTACTTTATAGGATTTGGTTATTTGGTTTGTATCGCCATCATCCGTAATAAATGAAAAAGAATTTCCGGATTCACCTTCACCATTTTTAAAGATCATTACATTGCTTTCCTCTTCACCTGCCTGTACCCATTCCATGTCTTCAGACATTTCGTCAATTTTAATATCTATTTTTTCTCCATCATCGCTGGTAAAAACCATTACTTGGGAACCTTTATCTCCCAGTTTCATGGTAATATTTCCATTATCATCAGATTTCCTAATAACATCAATGGAGGAATCTTCTTTCATTTCCTCAAGGCTATTATAGGTTTTCTTAACCACCTTTTTTTCTCCATTTTCAGTTGTGGTAGTTTCAACAGTATATGTAGGTTCACCACCTTCATCATCAATTGACACTTTTACTTCCTTTTGAATGGATTTGGATTGTTCCTCCTCTTCCTGGGCATTAACAAAGCCTATTGACAAGATCAACATTAAAGCCAAAAAAGAAATACCACGTATACTTTTCATTATCTAAATAGTTTTAAATCATATAATATGGGCAAATTTAACTGCAAAGTTGGATTAAAAAGTTAATGACAGGTTAAAGAGTGTTAAAAAGTGTTAAATATAAACTTATAATAATAGGCGGACGTTAGATTTGTATTATGAGTCGTAAAATGATACGAACAATTATTGCCTTGATGTCATTGGCAATGATCGGGCTGATTGGATTTCAGGCCTACTGGATCAATAATGCGATAGATGTGAGCCATGTTAAATTCAACCAGAATGTTCATGAAGCACTTAATCATGTAGTATCCAATCTGGAAAAAAGGGAAGTTTATTATGCTGCTTCAAAACAAATCAACGACCGCCCCTTAAACAACCGGATCTTTCAAATGGATACCAATTTTTTGCGATATAATCAACCGTCCGGTAATTCTAAAGATTCATTTGTATCGCGTAAGCATCCTCAATCAGGAAATTCCATAACCTGGGAATCCGGATTCAGAATAGAGGATTCACTTTTATTTGGGAACCAGATGGTCAGGATCAGTTATGAAATATCCAATAATGGAAATCCGGGATATAATCAATTTTATGGTGAAGAACATTTTTACAGCCAAAATCAGATTGAGGTAGATTTCAACAATTTTGAAGCTTATGAAAAGCAGGTTCGGAGCAATATTCAGAAATTCGCAGAAAAATCCAGGATGGTTACTGTAGTGTTGGATGATCTTCTAGGGGAACAAAAACAGATATCCAACAGGGTTAACAAAGAAGAGGTTGATAAAATGTTAAAGGAACAACTTCAGATGAAAGGTATTGACATCGATTATGAGTATGCCGTTGTCGACCGGGGTATAAACCATGTGATTTTCAGCGATTATAAGGCAACGGATGAAAAGGAGGTGCTTCTATCGGATTTTTCGATCAAACTATTCCCGAATGACTTTGCCAGTGGTGAAAACTACCTTACCCTCTTCTTTCCGGACCAGGCTGGGTACCTTTTCAAGGATATCTGGTTAACCCTTACATCATCTGTATTTCTTGTTCTCCTGATCGTATTCTGTTTTGCCTATGCCATATTTGCCATTCTGAGGCAGAAGAAGCTATCTGAAATAAAGAATGATTTTATTAACAACATGACGCATGAGTTCAAAACCCCTATTTCTACCGTATCGCTTGCCTGCGAAGCATTGCAAGACAAAGACATTCAGAAAAATGAGTCATTTATTTCAAAATATGTAGAAGCTATACGTGATGAAAACAGACGTCTCGGACATCAGGTTGAAAAAGTTTTGCAGATGGCCACGCTCGACAAAAAAGAATACCGCTTAAAATTGGAGGAATTGGATATTCACAAGATAATTGAAAAAACCCTGTCTCATGTGAACATGCAAATTGAGAAGCGGGGTGGAAACATTCGTAAAAACCTGATTGCCAGTAATAACCACATAGTAAGTGATGATGTGCATTTGACGAATATCATTTATAACCTTCTGGATAATGCCAATAAATATTCACCTGATAAACCTGAGATCCGAATTGATACTGAAGATCATCACCAGGGGCTGTTGATCAGAATATCAGATAAAGGCATGGGCATGACAAAAGAAGCAGTTGACAAAATATTTGATCGGTTTTACAGGATTCCAACTGGAAATATCCACGATATTAAAGGATTCGGACTAGGTTTGACCTACGTAAAAACTATATTGTTGGCTTTAGGTGGACAAATTAAGGTAAAAAGTACACCTGGTAAGGGAAGTACCTTTGAAATTATTTTACCTATAAATAATGGACAAAATTAAATTACTCGTTGTAGAAGACGATCCAAATTTAGGACAGATCCTAAGTGATTATTTAAGATTAAAAGATTATGATCCCACCTTATGCATTGATGGAGAAATTGGTCTCGAAACTTTTAAGACCGGCCAGTTTGATTTATGCCTCCTGGATATCATGATGCCCAAAAAAGATGGCATCGCACTTGCAAAAGATATCAGGTTGCTTAATAAGGATATTCCAATAATTTTTCTGACGGCAAAATCTTTAAAAGAGGATACCATCGATGGTTTCCGGGCCGGGGCAGATGATTATATTACGAAACCTTTTAGTATGGAGGAACTTTTGCTTCGTATTCATGCAGTATTACGTCGCTCTCTAAAAGGGGAAAAACACCAAAAGACTGTTTATAAGTTTGGTGTAAGTACTTTTGACTACGACAAGCAAACATTGATCATAAAGGAACAAAAGATCAAACTAACCAACAAAGAATCTCAACTTCTCAGGCTCTTATGTCAGAATATTAATGAAGTACTGGACCGGAGTGCCGCGTTAAAAATGATCTGGAGGGATGACAGTTATTTTAATGCAAGAAGCATGGATGTCTATATCGCGAAATTAAGAAAATATCTTAAATCTGATGAAAGCATAGCTATCATTACTATTCATGGAGAAGGTTTTAAACTGATAGAAATCAAATAGTCTCCTTCTTTAATTTTTCAGTTTTATTCAATTTCTTCCTTTTTGTCTTTATATTTAAAATAT
>CBDUCT010000271.1:0-5563 GCA_965365715.1 uncultured Cyclobacteriaceae bacterium
ACTATGAAGACCTGGGAGACCTCGTGAAATCAATTGAGATCAGGCAAAGAGGCGTTATGATTGCGGAGAAACATCTCAAGATTAACCCCGGAGATACCAGGGCCCTTTATATGGGAGCTAACAGTCTTATCGCATTAGGAGAGCGAGAGAAAGGATTAGATTGGTTAAACAGGGCCTTAACATTAGATCCGGATGATGCCATGCTGTTGTACAATGCAGGGTGCATCTATTCCATGTGTGACATGCCTGAAGAAGCCTTGAATTGCCTCGAAAAATCAGCCAGCAGCGGTCTTACACAAAAGGATTGGTATATTCATGACAGCGACCTGGATCCCTTGCGGGAAATGGATAGATTTAAGAAAATAATTGAGAAAATGAAGTAGCCGGGGATTGCTTATTTGCTTGCAAAGCCGGTCATATGCCCCAAATATTTTCTATTATTAGAATTTTTAATAGGAATGCAAATTTTAAATCTTTAGATTACAATTTATTCCAAACTATTTTACAACTAAAAAACCAAGGAGGTATCCTATGAAATTTATGGTACAATGGCGTGTTTTCCCAGAGTTGCGCCATGATGTATTGAAGGGATTTTCTATGATGTCAGATGATGATCTTCAAAATGATCTGGGTGATGAAATTAAATTAATTGGCCGGTGGCATGATGTTTCAAGATTTGAGGGGGTGGCTATTTGTGAATGTGAAAATGCACAGGCTATTGCCAATTGGGCACTCAACTGGAATAATGCGATGGAGCTGGAAACTTCTGTAGTCTTGGATGACGATGAAGTCCGTGCTTTGGGCAAGGCAAGATTCAGTTGATCGAATGATTAATTTGTAATAAAAATTCGGGAGGTTGTAATTTAACGACCTCTTTTTTTTGATAATTATTTCAGATCAGCAAAAAAAGCTGATATCGATCTGATCAATCCCGACATGATGGGCAGGTCCGGATTACTGTAAGTAGCAATATTCTCTTCATAGTCCTTGGTAGAAGCTTTAAGGATCTGATTTATGTCTTTTCTTCAAGTTTCTTTATCTGGTCAACAAAATCATCAATATCCTTTTCGGTAGTATCAAAAGAACACATCCATCTTACTTCGTTGGTTTGTTCCCTCCACACATAAAACGGAGTGTGATCCATTAAAGGGGTATTCCATTCTGTCGGTATGATAGCAAATACAACATTGGATTGAACAGGTCTGGTGATTTTGATTTGTGGAATATCTTTAACACCATTATATAGCCTTTGAGCCATTTTATTGGAGTGACTTGCCGATTTTTTCCACAGCTCATCCTTTAACATTTTGAGAAACTGTGCTGAGATAAAGCGCATTTTGGACGGCAATTGCATGGTTTGCTTTTGCTTATATTTCAGGTTTTTTGATAGATTTTTATCAAAGAATACTATAGCCTCACCAAAAAGTAAACCAATTTTTGTCCCCCCAAAGGAAAGAATATCAACTCCAACATCTCTTGTCATCTGTTGGAAAGTACAATTGAGTGTCAGGGCGGCATTGTACAGGCGCGCACCATCCATGTGAAATATAATTTCCAGCTCCTTCAGAGTTTTCCCTATTTCGGCTAGTTCTTCAAGGGTATACACGGTGCCGTATTCTGTCGGCTGGGTAATAGAGCAGGTGTTTATCTGTGGATGATGTTCATCACCCCTGCGGGTGACCGCTTTCCGGATTGTTTCAGGTTCGATCTTACCTTCGGAATTCGTATTAAGGGGGAAATATTTACAACCGGTAAAGACCTCCGGCGCTGTGGATTCATCAACATACAGGTGTGATTGGTCAGCACAAAGAACTCCATTGTGGGATTGTGTGACGCAACTGATTCCAAGCACATTGGCTCCGGTACCGTTAAAAACAAAACTCAACTTAATTTCAGGACCGAAAATTTTTTCAAACTCCTTAAAAGCATCTTCAGTGATCAAATCGTAACCATAGGATCTTGCATGTTCTTTATTGGATTGTTCGATAGCTTCGATTATTTCCGGAAAAGTACCCGCATAATTATCACTGGCTAGTCCTCTTTTTTTCATTTTTAATTCAATTTATAATACCAAATCAGCAAATCGATCAACAGCGAACCAGTCTGAACTATACATAGGAACGCGATGATCAAATCGTGATTTTCCATAGGTACGGCTGTATTCATATTCTGTATTGTTTTCGACATCTCTACGTGAAAAATTAATGGTCGTTTTACCCTTCATAATATTCAATTCATCCAAAGGGATTTCAACTTCGAATTGCCATCCATCTTGATTGCTTTTGGCTGCAGCGTTTGCGCTGCTGTTCCAAATTTTCGCATCGGGATTCCAGAAGACCGTAATATCCTGAGTGTCCAGTAGGGAACCTTTAGGATTTATTATGTATGTATAAACTTCCTCTCCAACACCTATATGAATTTTTACCTGTTCGTCCCGTCGAATAAACCGATCGTCTCTTTTTGTTGTTCCTTTATTAGCATATTCTTCAGAAGCTTCGACTTTTCCCGCTATAAACAGTTTGTTTCTCTTCTTGCTCATACTGACAACTATCTCGGTCTTTTGTATGGGCGGATCACCCTGGACATCACTAAACTGGTCCAGGATATATTTATTATTCCAATTTGAATCAGATATATCCCCATCGATACGTGGAACCTTTTTTACGATAATGGGTTTAACTTTTTTCTTTTGTCCGATTTTTACAGGGAAAAATTCTACCGTATTATTTTTAAAGGCCATTTTACCATCAGGTGTCTGAAAATGTAAAGTAGCTTTAGGTGGCGGATAAGGATTATTCTTTTCCGAATTTGCTGAAAGATCTATTTTAATTGGCTGGCCGGGTTGGAGTATATTGGTTGTTGGTGGATTGGTGGTCCAATTACTTGAGGGCATCCAGGAGAATGTCATCAAGACCGGATGAAGGAATGGATTTTCAATTTCTAAAGATTGATCTATAATTATAGTGTTTTCCAATGGTGTTAGTGGCAGTTTTATGATGGCTTCGGAGAGATCTCGTTCTATTTTAAATATCTCGAAGGCGATAAATTCTTCCGGAGAGTTCTCGGCTTTTTTGTCAATTACAAAAGCGTCAAATACATTTCCCTGATCATCAATAGCTCTCCCGACAATCCGGTCCCCGAGAAAATCCATAACCGTTATATGATGGATACTCCGTCTGCTTGCAGCATGGACTTTTGGCATAATGGGATAATTATTTGCGCCACCCCCTCCGGAAATAATGTGATATATTCCTCTGCCTGGTTTTCCCTGATAGTTCCCGATGGCATAGGTCCGTTGATAATAGTGGTCATGTCCGTTAACTACAAGATCGACTCCGTATTTGTCAAATATCTCCTGCCATACCCACCGCTGCGGTTCTATTCCTCTGGTTGGCTGACATCTGAATAATGGATGATGAAAAAATGCAATTTTCCATTCCGCTTCGGCATGTTTTTTCAGGTCTTTGATAAGCCATTGGGTCTGTTCGGAGTCTAAATCGAAGGGAGCCTCCAGGGCGTTACTGTTCAATGCGATAAAATGTGCATTCCCATAGTCAAAAGAATAGAATGATTCACCATTTTCATCAGGCAAGGACATATATTCATAATAATACGGTGAATTTCTTTCATGATTACCAAGACTCGGGAAAACAGTAATATTTTCCGATAAGCCCTTCATAGGATCAAAGTACTCTATTTTCCATTCTTCGTAATTATTGCCATCGGATACCAAGTCCCCGGAATGAATAACCATGCTGGGATTTAGTTTAAGTATTTGGGATACAATTCTTCTATGTGTTTCAGGAAATGTACGGTTATCCCCGTAAGCAACCATTCTCCAGTTGGAAGTTCCGGGTACAGGAGCGGTTGTGAAAGATGCTTTTTCCAATAGCGTATTTTCAAAGCTTACTCTATAATAATATTTAGTTGCTGGTTTTAAATTTTTCAGTTTGATTTCATGAATTTTCGCGGGAGAATCCTCGGTCACTGTATTATCGAAACTATCATCCTCACTATACATCACAGATCCTTTTACCTGAGTTTTTGTTTCCCACTTGATGATAATGGATGTTGGTGTTGCATATTGAAGATAGGGATAGATGTATAAATTTTCAGGATAATCACTTTGTTGTGCTAATGGTTTTATATGACTTAAAAGAAATATACCTGAAAGAATAATTTTAAATTTTACAGATTTCATGCATGCTTATATTAATATTGAAATTCAATTTTACCGATAGATTTTTCCCTTATCTTTCCGCCGAATTAAACTGCTTTCGAATTTGAAAAATAATCCTGCTCTATCACCTTTATCTTTACTCCTTCCTCATGTACATTTTATCAAAAGACCAATTCCCACCACCTTTTAATATTAGAAACAAACTGCCCATAAGCATTGCCCAATCCGTTCTACTGCTATGCATCATTGGCCAAAATCCATCGTCCCATAGAATTCCTAATTTTGTGGTGCTTATAGCAACAATCATAATGACAAGAGTAGGTATAGCAGCCAGACGAGTAAATAATCCGATTAAAATCAAAACTCCGCATAATAATTCAAATCCTCCTACAAAGGAACCTAAAATGTCAGGGAAAGGCAGTCCGATTTTATCAAACCTCCCTGCACCTCTTATGGCAGGGAACAAGAATTTCTGGATACCTTCAGAAAGGAAAACAATCCCAACCATTAACCGAATGATTATTGTGGTTTGGGAATTGTCTGTTTTTATGATCTTTTGAATCATGATATTAACATATTAGAAGTGGATTTTTAATTTCTGGTCAAAAACAATTTTTCAGATTTCCTTTTATTTATTGAAAATGTAAAATAAAGAAATTAATCCTAATACAGCGAATATATGTTTCAATGTTTATCCTTTTATTAGATTATCATGGATCTGAGATGGCTGGGTGTCACATACGGAACTTATTAAGGGTGACCATTGTTGTTTTTATACATTAATAGTAAAAATGACATAGTTCTTAAAATCATAACTTAAAAGCTACAGTAATCATGAAAAAGTTAGCCCTTATCACACTACTAGTTTTTTATGTATTACCAGGGCCTTACCATAAAGCGAAAAGTCAACCAAAATCACTCGAAAGATTATTCAATAAAACCAGTGAAAGTATTAAAATTAGTGTTGATAAAAGATCAGGAGCTACGGTAATTTACACCAAACCCAACCGGAGTCTGGATAGACCGGAAATACAGATGATCGCCCAATTCATATCCTTGAATTCCAAAAATTCCTATAGGTTCCGGGTGGAAATAATTACACGACGCGCATTGGCAAATTCAAAAAGGATATTTATCAAATCCTCATCAGGGCTTCACATTTTTGAAGCAGGAAGTGATAATTTAAATCAGGAATCACGAATAGTCAAGGAAGTTGTCAATTGGGGATGTGGACATGAATCAGATTGTATAACAGAGGGTTATAATTATACTTTTTTCCTGGAAACCTCAAAGGAAGTTTTTTTTGATATAATTTCTTCCTGTGATGTAAATGTTATTTTTTCTCATAAAACACACATCCAAAGCAGCTGCATTGAATGCCAC
>CBDUCT010000272.1:0-5542 GCA_965365715.1 uncultured Cyclobacteriaceae bacterium
CGAGATGGAGCCGGGCGGTCGCTCCGGGACCAGCCCAGCCGAGATCGTGAGGGCGGCCTCCACACGGTGTTCGCTCGCGCCCGCGTTCAAGGCCCCCCGCAGGTGCGAGTAGAGTAAGCGAGAGGCCTCGGTGGCGGCCAGGAGAGGGATATGAGGGCTGGTACTGAGAATGTGTATGGGATTGTCGGGCTTGCCAAGGCTATGGAAATTGCTTATGCAGATTTATCCCGGAACAGGAAGCATATTGAATCCCTTAAATCAAGGATGGTTAAAGGGCTTAAAAGCGCCATTCCCGGAGTAAAATTCAATGGATCAAGTGAAAACATACAAGGTAGCTTATATTCAGTTCTTAGTGTGAGCCTGCCTCCTTCCGATAAAAATGAAATGATCCTGTTTCAGCTTGACCTGAATGGTATTGCGACATCAGGCGGTTCAGCATGTGGAAGTGGTGCTTTGAAGGGATCTCATGTTATTAATGCCCTGAAAGCCGACATGGATAGAACGACGATCAGGTTCTCATTCAGTAAGTTTAATACCCCTGAGGAGATAGATTATACACTCAATAAACTAAAGGAGATCTTAACTTAAATCCCAAGAATTAACTTTTCGAGTGTTTTAATCCAGGATCCCGAATCGTTAAGACTTTCGATAAAAATCCATTCTTTTCCGCCGGCTTCTTCAAAAATTTCCCTGAACTCAGATCCTACTTCTACTGTAGTTTCGAGGCAATCTGCCACAAAGGAAGGCATCATTACAGCTACTTTTTTATAACCTTTTGAAGGGAGCGACCGGATTACCTCATCTGCATAGGGCTGTATCCACGGAGACTTTCCAAGACGCGACTGAAATACAACCTGGTATTTTTCTTTTGCAATTCCGAGTTCTTTGGCCAGCAACCTGGTGGTCTCATAACACTGGGCCCTGTAACAGAACTGATTGTGTGCACCATAAGTGGAGCAGCAATCATTCAATTGACAGAAATTGTCCACAGAAGCTTTCAATATCTGTCTTTCGGGCAAGCCATGATAAGAAAAGAGCATCAGATCGAATTCCTTATCCTTCAATTTTTCCCTTGCCCTTTCAGCAAATGCCTTTATAAAACCCTCATTATTACAGTAGCCATTTATAAAATGTAATTCAGGGATATTTTCCCATTCTTTGATCTGTTCCATAACTTTCTGATGGATAGATCCAGTCGTGGCAGAGGCATACTGAGGGAAAAGAGGTAATACGATCAATGAAGAAATATTGGAATCTTTTAAATATCCCAGGGCGGTCTTGATCGAAGGATTCTGATAACGCATTCCTAATTTTACTATAAAACCATCCCCCATGACCTGTTGCAGTTTCTTCTCAATTTCTACGCCGTAAAACATCAGAGGAGAACCCTTTTCTGTCCAAAGTTCCTCATATACCTTCGCCGATTTAGGTGCGCGAAAGGGAGCTATTATCAGATTGACCAACAGCCAACGCTGAAGATGCGGGATATCAATAACGCGGCCATCCATTAGGAATTCTCTCAAATATTTTCTAACATCAGGAACTGAGTAATGATCAGGTGTCCCCAGGTTTACAATTAATACGCCTGTCTTATTTGATTTCATATTTAAATGGATAATGCAAGTATATTCAATGTATAAGTATACTACATTTTTACCTTCATTTTATTAAAATACATCATTTAAAGTTATTTGATATGGATATACCGATTTTCCAGGTAGATGCATTTCATCACGAATTATTCAAGGGTAATCCTGCTGCAGTATGCCCCTTGAAAGAATGGTTAACTGACGAAATGATGCAGTCTATCGCAATGGAGAATAATTTATCAGAAACTGCTTTTATCGTTGAACTGGATAACGGATATGAGATTAGGTGGTTCACTCCTCTAAGTGAAGTTGATCTATGCGGGCATGCCACGCTGGCTACTGCACACGTACTCTTCAACCACCTTGATTTTGACGGTGAATCCATAAAGTTTTCTTCGGCAAGTGGTATTCTATATGTGAGAAAGGGAAAAGAAGGGCTGATTTTTCTGGATTTCCCAGCCCATAAACCACTTACAGTAAAGAATGAGGATATATATGAGGAAGCAATGGGATTGAAACCTAAATCAGCATTAAAAGGGAAAAAACTAATGCTTGTTTATGAGCATGAGGATGAGGTGATTAATTTAAGGCCTGATTTTCAACAGCTTATACAATTAAATGATATTGGAGTTATCGCCACTGCCGAGGGGAAGGATTTTGATTTTGTGTCACGTTTTTTTGCTCCGGCAGTCGGTATTGATGAAGATCCAGTTACTGGTTCTGCTCATACCCACCTTATACCTTATTGGTCGGAGCTATTAAATAAGAATTATCTGCGGGCATGGCAGTGCTCTGGAAGAGGGGGTATATTACTTTGTGAAAACCACGACGGCCGGGTCCATATTGGCGGAAATGCAGTTACTTATATGAATGGATATATACATATATAGGCTTTTAAGTCTTTTAAAAATGTTTTAATAACAAGAATATATTCATACATTTGCACACTAAAATTTTGAATACATGGCATTTAATCTTCTAAAAGGTAAGAAAGGAATCATTTTTGGGGCCCTTGATGAAAAGTCGATAGCCTGGAAAGCGGCACTTAAAGCTTATGAAGAAGGAGCTTCCATTGTTCTTACAAATGCACCAATAGCCCTCAGAATGGGGACAATACATGAACTTTCAGAAAAGACCGGAAATGCTCCCGTGATCGGTGCTGATGCTACTTCACTTGAAGACCTGGAAAACCTGTATAATTCAGCCATGGAAAATTTTGGTGGAGGAATAGATTTTATTCTTCATTCCATTGGAATGAGTCCCAATGTGCGAAAGGGACGTAGTTATGGTGATCTTAATTATGAATGGATGATAAAAGCGTTGGATGTTTCTGCTATTTCCTTTCATAAACTTATGCAGGTGGCAGAAAAAATGAACATTATGAATGAATGGGGTTCAATTGTCGCATTGTCATATATTGCAGCACAAAGAACATTCCCTGACTATTCGGATATGGCCCAGGCAAAAGCCATGCTTGAATCTATCGCCAGAAGTTATGGATATCGATTCGGGAAATCGAAACATGTACGTGTAAATACCATTTCACAATCTCCAACGGTTACCACCGCGGGATCCGGTGTGGGAGGCTTTGATACCTTTTTAGACTATTCTGAAAAAATGTCACCCCTGGGAAATGCTTCAGCTGAGGAATGTGCCAACTATATTATAGCTTTGTTTTCGGATCTTACCCGTAAGGTAACTATGCAGAATTTAATGCATGATGGTGGATTTTCTTCCTCTGGCATGACAGAAGAACTAATCCAGGACTTAAAGAAAAAGTAATTACCGGAAGTAAATGATATCTTTTCCGAATGCCAAGATCAATCTGGGCTTGAACATAATTGAAAAAAGAAGTGATGGATATCACAATATTTCCTCCTGCTTCTATCCTGTCCCCATAAATGATGTTCTTGAGATTAATTTATCAGATAAGTTTGATTTCAAGATAAGCGGCACCCCCATTCCGGGAAATAAAAATGAAAACCTGGTTGTTAAAGCATATAAATTATTGAAAAAGGATTTTAACCTGCCCGAAGTAGCCATACACCTTCATAAGAATATACCCATGGAGGCTGGTTTGGGTGGTGGATCCTCCGATGGGGGCTTTGCATTAAAAATGCTGAATGAGTTCTTTGACCTTTATCTGGATGATAGTGTCCTGGAAGATTACGCTGGTATGCTGGGAAGTGACTGTCCTTTTTTTATTTATAATGAACCCATGCTGGTAGGGGGCCGGGGTGAAGAGATGAATGCTATCAAAGTGGATTTAAAGGGATATTATATCTGTATTCTAAAACCTCAACTTTCAATATCTACGAAGGAAGCATACCAGGGGATTAAGCCCGCCAAACCTGATTATCCAATACAGTCAATTATTATATCTAAACCAGTTGTTAAATGGAAAAATTTTCTGAAAAATGACTTTGAAGCACCAATGCTTAAAAAGTATCCTGAATTATCTAGTTTGAAAAACAGGTTATATGATATGGGGGCTGAATATGCATCATTAACCGGTTCGGGGTCTGCCATATACGGACTCTTCAATGCCGAGCCAGTACTGCATAAGGATATTACACAAAATTATTTTAACTGGGTTGGCAGCCTGTAGCGATCCTTTTTCATTTTGTTCTTGTTTGTCCAAACCCGTATTAAGGGATACAGAATAACTGAAAATAGTATGACCATTGTACCAAGGTAGAACCCGGAATTCATTCTCTCTTTTTCTCCGAAGATCAGGTATGCCAGGATAATCCCGTAAACAGGCTCCATGTTAATACTCAAATTCACAATAAATGCAGAAATCCTTTTCATTAATTCAATGGACACGGTAAAGGGATATACTGTACATGCAATGGCCAGGATAAACAGATAACCCCAGTCTGATATTGAAGGAATTCCTATATCAGCAATGTTTCCGGATGTTAATAAGTAATAAAAAGGAATTATGAGGCCCGACAGTAAACTGGCACCCGCCATTTCATAAAATGAGATGGTGTGATGATTATGGGAATGGGTGAACCTGGAATTTATTACTGTAAATACTGAAGCCAATATTGCTGATGCCAGTGCCAGTAACAAGCCCAGTGCATGATTAAATTCAAAATGAAATATCAGATACAACCCGGCAATTACAATCAGGCCAAAGAAGACCTCCAATAACTTTATTCGCCTTCGGTTAACCAGGGGCTCGATCAAGCTTGTCCAAAAAGATGTTGTAGCCATTCCTGCGAGACAGACAGACGCATTTGATACCCTGGCTGATCCAAAAAAAAGGATCCAGTGTGCAGCAATTATAAAACCTGTCCCGAGAAAATGGATAAGGTATTTTCTGGAAACCTTTAATGGGAGCTTCCTGTACCTGATAATGATCAATAATCCAAAAGCCGCCAAAAAGGTTCTGTAAAATACCAATTCCAGAGGAGGCACATATATCAGAAGACCTAAAATGGCTGTAAATCCCCACAAGATTATAATAAAATGAAGTTGAATATAATCCCTGACTGAAGCACTCACCGTGGCACTGTTTTGTAAATGAGAAAGCCTATGGCAGAAAAAATTATATTGGGCACCCAGATAGCCAGTGCGGGATGCATACCTCCGGCTTCAGCTAAGGTTTTACTGAACCAGAAAAAAAGAATGTAGATGAATGAGATCAAAAAACCGAGTGCAATTTGAAATCCTGTTCCGGCTCTTGCCTTCCTGGCAGAGACAAACAATCCAATAAAAGTCAACAAAATCACCGTAAAGGGGGACGCATACCTGGTATACTTCTCAACTTCATACACAATAACATCATCGGCTCCCCGGGATTTTAACAACCTGATGTGGCTGTTTAATTCATTAATGGTTAGGGTTTCAAACAATCGCCAGTCATTTTCAAAATCCTTCGGGGTTATATTCAGGACAGTATCAAGATATTTACCCTTGGAATATAATTCTTCGAGACCATTAAA
>CBDUCT010000273.1:0-5531 GCA_965365715.1 uncultured Cyclobacteriaceae bacterium
TGATAACTACCGGAACAACCCTGACCTCAAATCTGAAGGCAATGATTACCGGATATGAAGAAGTAGAAAAAGAAATTAAATCAGTTAATTAAAATACATTCTTATGAAAAAATATATAATCATCACAATCGTACTGTTTTCCCTTTCCACGGGATGTGATCGGGTTCAGTATTATGGTTCGGCAAATGATCTCGTCATGGATGCCTTGAAGGTGGTAAAATTGATTACCGTTCAGGAATTGAGAAATCTGATGGAAAGTGAAGAAATATACACCTTGATCGATGTCCGTCAGAAAAGTGAGCATTATTATGGATACATTCCCGGATCATTAATTATACCAAGGGGAAGTCTTGAGTTTCTGATTGAAAATACTGATTTCTGGGAAGAGGAAGGTCTTTATCAACCTGAGAAGAACGAGAAGATCATTGTTTACTGTAAAAAAGGGAACCGTTGTATCCTTGCAGCCGAATCCCTGACCAAATTAGGATTTTCGGAAGTATATGCTCTGAAAGAAGGATGGAAAGGATGGGAGCTGACCTATCCGGAAGAGGTGGAAAAGAATCTGGAAATGTTAAACGGTAGTAATACCGAGGAACATGTAGATACGGGAGGCTGTTAAAATCAGATAAGCTCTTTGTGCCGAAGATTGAGGGAACTCATGTTTTGATGAAAGGTTAAAAAAAGCGTTGAGGGTTCGTGATAAATTTGATGATCGAATCTAAGTGCCTGATCTGAAAAATAATGAACTAAAAAGGGATGGATGTGTTGGCTAATAAAAAAATTTGTACTCAGAAAACATCGCTTCGATTTGGATATCCGGATTATCACCGGAATTCTGTTATCAGATTTTTGGTCAGATTATAATTAAAAAGCTCACTTGCCTTTAAAGATCGATGTATTGCATTTCAGATTATAAATCGATGCGAGAACAGAAGCTGTAAAAAGTACTCCCAATACTACATAAAATACACTTGTAGATAACCCGCAATAGTAACATAAAAGGCCTGAAAGAATAATCATTATAATTCCCATGAATCCAAGAAAAGTACAATGTGCGCCGAGATTGATGAGTAAATTTTTTGTGTATGTTTTCATATCTTTAATAGTTTAATTATATCAAATATAGATACAATAAATGAACAAAATGAAAAAATGCATAGGATATAAAACACATTGGAATGTGATATATATCACACTACTGTTTCAGGCTCAAATATTAAAAAAATACAATTATAATTTTATACTATCATGTTAAAAAATGACCGGAAATGCGTGAATTGTACCCTGAAATCAAAAGCGGCATGTACCTTGAATGCCAGTGAGCTGGCGCGCCTAGAGGATGGATGTGTGGAAGGAAAAATGGAGAAAAATATCAGGTTGTTTAATGAAGGGATGATCCCAAGCCAGGTAATATACCTTAAGGAAGGATTTGTTAAGATCCATAAAAACGGGATACGTCAGAAGGATCAGATATTGAAAATTGCCAAGCCGGGTTCATACCTTGGACTTCAAACTATTTTCGGGGACTGGGTCAATCATTATTCGGCAACCACTATTAATGAGGTTACCGCATGTTTTATCGACATTGGTGTATTTAAAGAATTGATCCAGTCGAACAGCCATTTCGGATATGAATTAATTGTATTTATAAGTCAGGAGGAATTGCTTTATTATCAACGGTTTGTGGATCAGTTCCAGAAACAGTTAAACGGCAGACTGGCGGATGCATTGATATTTTTGTCGGATGAGATCTTCAAATCCGAAGAATTTACACTTCCTTTTACGAAATGTGATCTAGCCGCATTGATCGGTTCTACCAGAGAAAGTGTAACCCGGACCATAAAAGCTTTTCGGGATGCGGATATTATCGGGATCGAAGGCAAACGCATCAAACTGATCAATATGGATAAGCTCCAACACATCAGTCGCACCGGGTAGGATGGTTCAGGGAAAATATCAGGTTAAATTTGGAATTTCTTATTGGAACGGGATAGAATTGTTCAGATCTGTTTATGTAATAAATAAAATGGTTTCTACGGAGAAAGATGCAGAGTCGTTTATTGATTTATACCCAGATATTCAATGACTTTGATTCTGTCAAAATCTGATTTCCTGAACGGGTGGGCTTCTGTGTTAAATACATAATCATCTGTATTCAAAGGAGATGGTTCCTTAAAAATTAAGTACAAATATTTCATGGTCTCAGCTATGAAAAAAGTTTCCATCCGGTCATCCTTTTCCATCGTTCGTACATCCTTTATGTGGCAATAGGCGATATCTGTCCGGCAAAATTTCTGCAGGTTATCAAAAAATCTCAGGGCATAATCATAGTACTTCCTGTTTTTTGTTCTTTCGTATAAGTAATAGGCTGATTCTATTGTTTCCGGATTAAGCTGATAATATCCATTCGTTATCGAGTCTGTTTTATAATTATAGCCCCATACCGGGAAAGTATATTTTTCTGTGATCTGCTGCCAGGCATTGAAACTGAGTTCCGCATTTTCAATATCACCGGATAGAGTAAGCAAAGCCGGAAAGTACGCATCCCATAAGGTGATATTATAATCTTTCCGTTCAGCAGTTTGCATATCGGCTTTGCAGTACCACATAATGCTGTCTTGCCGGTCAGACAGGTATTTTTTAGCGACCTCTATGTTCTCATCCCATATTGCCTTCAGATCTTCATCGCCAAACAACAACCAGGCTTTGTATAAATATTCGAAATAAGAATCAGCATAGGCCCCGACCATACTTTGTGTTTGTACCCATTCCCCGGTGTTTACGTTAATATCCCGGCCAAAAAGTCCGATTGGGCTCCTTAGCTGGTTCAATTTCTCAATGGCTTTTTTAGCGGTCTGATAATAAATGGGGTTCCTGGAATAATAGCTTAACACTCCAAATTCTAACACATATGAACCTGCTTCAGCGACATTTATAATTTCTCCCTTCGTTGCTCCGGTTTTCAGATTCACATAATAGTAGGGAAGTCCGGTTGGTGAATCAAAAGCTTTTATTATTCTGTCTCCAAAATCCTTTGCTTTATTTAATATAGCCGGATTCTGTGTATACGAATACATGCACAACAAACCACCGAGAATTCGAATGTTCACCTCAAATAGCTTAACATCTATGTTCCGGTCAAAGTTCAAACTGTCTTGTACAAACTGTTCTATTCGGGCAGCTTTCTGGTCAAAACCCATTAATTTTAAAGTACTGTACCCATCAATAGGGGAAATGAAAATGGAATTCTCGTACCAGTTGCCAGATTCGCCGGATAAGGGGGAAAGATTATCATTTGGCCAGGCATATTTTTCGTATGCCTCCCATGTGCGTAAGGTCTCCTCCTTAACTTTTTCTGCCATTTTATCATCAGAACAACCGGAGAATAGAATCGTAAAACTTAAGCTTAGAAATAATTTATTCATAATTATCAAATATACATCACGTATTATTCCAGTACCTGTTCCAGTTCAATCAACATTTTTCTTAGCGTATCGTATTCTATCTCCTGGACTGTTTTATTTTCTTCAATCGCTAAACCGGCGATGACCGCTGAACTCTGACCAAGGACCATGAACACGGGCTCCATTCGAATGGATCCGAACGCTATATGGGTTGCGCTCAGGCAGATGGGTACTATTAAATTGGTACATTCTTCTTTTTTGGGAACAATGGAGCGATAGCTTACAGGGTAAGGGGCTCTAACGGGCGCTTCGACATTTCCCTCGTTGGATACAGATCCATTTGAGTTTACATAGCGCTGTGTATGGTGTGAATCCATCCCATAGGCGGCCATTCCAACGGGATCCTCGACGATCTCAATGCCTTCACAATGCTTCTGGGTCATCACATGATCACTGATCATTCTCCTGGCCTCCCGGATATAAAGCTGCTGCTGCCAGCCATCCGCCCTGTCGAATTCATCCTTGCAGGTGCCCCACCTGGAAACCTCCTTCCTGATCTCTTGAGGGATCCTGGGATGATATGCCAGTGACCACATCAGGCCTTGCTGATAGGCACGGTGTTTCTGAATGATCCGTTCTCTGTCTTCATAAGTTGCCTCGGGATAATCATAATTCTGACCAATAAAATCCGTTGAAAAACCATCCCTGTTGTTGGAATCGGTTTTTCTGTTGGGCATTTTACTGTTTATCCAAGGGATCCTGTTGTATCCGGCTTCGTAATTCCTGAACAGCAATTCATAATTCAATTCATCATATCCTTCCGGTTTCTCAAAGGGGATCCTGTTTTCCGGATGATCCGTCAGGCACATGCGAAAACAATAGGCCTGTATGTTTTTGTCACCACTTCCGTCTTCCTCAACGTCGGGATTAATTCCGGGTAATAGTCCCGAGGAAGGATCCCCTGGTACGATATAGGGATCTACGCTTTCCACAAAGTTATGATTCCGCCCATTTACGGATAAGGTTCCGGATAGCGTACGGCTGGTGTCGTTCGCCTGGACTCCGTTCAATGATTCCCCATACTGGGCATTGGCTTCCCTTCCGGTCGTATAGGAAATTCCTGCGGTCGCCATAAGATCACCCTCATACGTCGCATCAATAAACATTTTCCCGGAATATTTGTGCCCTGACTCCATCATTATGGATTTAATGGTATTGTCTTCTTTTGTTACACCGGTATTTCTGTCAAGCCGCTGGTTATATACGATCTGAATGTCCAGGTCTTTGATCATGTCATGATAGACCTTTAATGCAGTTGATGGTTCGAAAGTCCACATGGCATCTTCGTCTTTATCGGTGCGCGTTTGTCCCCCGTCCTTGTATTCGGATCGCTTCTGCCATATCCAGCGGGTTGAATCTTCATAATATCTTTTAATATTCCGGTAAAATTCACGGGCTATGCCTCCAATTACCTGTTTATTGCCTATGTCAGTCTGTCCAAGACCTCCTGTAGTGAGTCCTCCCAGGCGATTTTTTTGTTCAATCAATATCACCGATTTACCGGATCGTGCCGTTTGAATGGCAGCGGATACACCTGCGGAAGTCCCCCCGTAGATCACAACATCCGCAAATGTCTGTTCCCCATTAGTTTTTCGGTCACAAGAAAGATTTGCAACCGTTACAAATAAGATAACTGTTATTATTGTCCTTGATATTTTCATTTGTATTTAATTGATTTTGTTACTCGCACAATTAAGCTGTGACCAGCTTATTAAACTTCGCTATCTGTCATTTAAGAATTCTGTGATCGCTTTTTTAATTTTCACGGATTCGCAGACAAAAGCAACATGCCCGCAGTTACCTGATAAGGTTACCAATCTTGCATCCAACACCTTTGATAATTCAATGGACGAAAGCGGATTGACAAGATGATCCTGGGTTGCCGGAATGATCAGCATATCTGCCTTTATAATATCTTTAACATTCTTTTAACTGCAATCAGCCTTTGATATTTATTCCTTGTTATATTTAATTTATCTCTATTACTTCCTTGAAGAATTTGATTATCTCCTTCTTGATTTCTTCCGGATGTTTGTGCCCAATATCCTTATAGGTCTTAATTGTGGC
>CBDUCT010000274.1:0-5512 GCA_965365715.1 uncultured Cyclobacteriaceae bacterium
GCTACATTCACCATCAATAAAAAATCAATTATCTACATAATTTTTCAAATACTTTTGGCTATGATTTTTTTCATATCTAAATGGAATGTAATTTCGGATCGAAATTTTTTTGACCATGAAAGTATTCAAGTTTGGGGGCGCTTCGATTAAAGATGCCAACTCCATCAGGAACATGACGGATATTGTTGCCGGGTATCCGGAAGACTCCCTCGTCATAGTAGTCTCAGCTATGGGTAAAACCACCAATAAACTGGAGCAAATATTCTTTAAAAAATTAAAAGATGAGGATTTCAATGCTGACCTTCAAGAACTGACAAAATATCATTTAACGATAATTCAGGACTTGTTTAAGGAACCAACAAATATTGACCTTAAACCGGTTAATGAATTGTTTGATGATCTCAAATCAATTCTTGGCTCAAATGTAAAAAACAGGAATGGTGCACAGTTATATGACGCAGTTGTTTCATTCGGGGAACTACTTTCATCTACCATCATTGGGCTTTACATGCAGGATAGGAGAATGAAGATCAGCTGGATCGATGCCCGGAACTTAATTAAAACAGACCAGACTTATCGTGAAGGGAAAATAGACTGGGAAATTACGGAATCGTTGATAAAACAATCGCTGACGGATAAATTATCAGAATCTAATTTTATTACCCAGGGATTTATTGGCAGCACAAAGGATGGTCATACCACTACCCTTGGCAGGGAAGGATCTGATTTTACCGCCGCCATTTTCGGGGCAATCATGGACGCAGAGTCCGTAACCATCTGGAAAGATGTACCCGGAATACTCAATGCAGACCCCAAACGATTCGAGGAAACTCAGCTGTACTCCAACCTCTCCTATCAAGAAGCTGCCGAGATGACCTATTATGGTGCTTCTGTGATCCATCCAAAAACAATTAAGCCCCTTGCCAATAAGAATATTTCACTGCTGGTCAAATCTTTTGAGAACCCCTTACTGGAAGGCACGGAAATCAACAAGGGTGATTTCCATGATCTGCCACCTACATACGTGATCAAGGACAAACAATGCCTGGTTTCCTTCGGTGTCAAGGACCTTACGTTCATCAATGAGAAGAACTTGAGTATTATTTTCCATATCCTTGATAAGTTGAATATAAAGATCAATATGATGCAGAATTCAGCGGTATCATTGACTGTTTGTTTTGACTACCGGGAAGATAAAGTCAGTAAACTACTGGATACCTTGAAAAATGATTTCAAGATCCTGTATAACCAGGATCTTCAGCTGATCACCATCAAGAATTATACACATGAGGCTGTCACAAGGGTTTCAGCCGGGAGGAATATACTGGTAGAACAGAGAACTAGACATACTTACCAGATTGTGGTGGAATAATAGCGGATAGAGCTGGCTTGCAAGTAGGATGCTCAGGAAGAACTTAGAACGAGACAAACTTATCTGGTTTTGTAAAATCATGGGAGACACAGCAGACTTTGAGCGCATGATTTTCTGGCAAAACAGAGGCCGATAGATACTTAACTGAGCTAGATCAGATATTGGGCTGAGATGATCGATAAAACCCGATCAAATATTAAGTTAAATACTACGAATATTTCCTGATCACCGGGGTAACACCACCAAGGTAAGATGGACCAAACAAATTAACATGAACCAGGTGAGGATAAATGTTATATATATCCACCCTGTTCTCAAAACCAGGTTCCAGAGGATAATGCTCCATATATGAACTATAAAATTGGCGATCGAATCCTCCAAACATTTTTGTAAAGGATAATTCTATTTCCCTGTTCCCATAGTAAACCGCGGGATCAATAATGACAGGCTGACCTGCTTCACCAGTCATAAAATTTCCACTCCACAGATCACCATGGAGTAAAGAAGGAGGTTCAACAGGCAACAATCCTGGCAATTGCTTGTAAAATAGGGCACAGCTTTGCAGATAGGCCCTGTCTATGTAACCATTATCAAATGCTAGTTTCAATTGTATTTCAAGCCTTTGTGCTATGAAAAAGGAAATCCAGTCATCCGAGAATTCATTGTACTGATCCAACCGTCCTATATAATTGGAATACGATAACCCATACTGGTCATTCTGGTGGAATTCATGCAGCCTTGCCATGGCACTTCCGAAATCATACCAGAAACTGCCCTTACGTGAACTGCTGTCAATAAAGTTGAGCAATAAATAGGCCTGTCCGTCAATAACTCCACTGGCTATGGGTTCCGGTACATTAATCTCTCCAGCCTTAGCTAATAGTTTAAGCCCCGAATACTCTGTCTCAAACATATTCAGGTCTGAAGCATTATTAAGTTTAACAAAATAATTTCCCCGCGGAGTGATTATTTTCTGGGCATTGTGAATACAGCCCCCTGAAACCGGGGATATGCCAGTTACCTCAGGTTGGTCTGCGATTGTTTCATTTATTATTCCCTGGACTATTTCCTTTGTGATGGCCATTTTATTTTAATCTGTGATCATCAATGATCTTATTCAGAAAATTTGAAAGTGACTCGTCCAACAGATCATATACCAATTGGAATCCATTTGGCCCCCCATAATAGGGATCGGGGACATCAGATCCCGATTGCTGATCATCAAATTCCCTCATAATTAAAACTTCGGCTTTCCCATTGCCATGACTATCCCGCATCCTGATGATATCATCATAGTTATCTCCATCCATGGCTATGATGTAATCAAATTGATCAAAATCCTTTGGCGATATCTGCTGTCCGTAATGATCCAATCTAATCCCATTTTTTCTTGCTATATCTGCACTACGCCGGTCCGGGGGTTCATTAATATGCCAGCCGGATGTACCGGCGCTGTCGATGGTAATAAATTCATTTAATCCGGCCTCCTCAACTTTACGTTTGAATATCCCTTCTGCAAGGGGGGAGCGGCAGATGTTTCCTAAACATACAAATAATACACCTATCATACAGAAGTAATTTTTTTTCAAAAATAACATCAAAATTGACAGTTTTATTGTATTTTATCAATATTTTATTGTATTTATTAAATAAAAATCAATTTTTTTAAAAAAAAGTTCATTTTGCGGGTTACATAAGGTTTTGCTGCGGTATATAGAAATGCATAACACAAATTTTATTCATACACCTGTTTAACATTTACGAAAGCCTCCTGGGTTATGCCGGGAGGCTTTTCGCATTTAATAATGTGTATAAATACAGAAATTTTAATATTCCCCGGTATTCTTACTTACCCGGTTTTTTCCCAGGTAATATTTTACTGATGGATTGATAAATTACCGTGTCGCTGAGGATCATAGTCTGGTATCCACTAACCACAATACTGTCGATAATCCCGGTATCATTTCCCACTTCTTGAAAGGTTATCTCTAAATACCTTTTAGAATCATAGATGGGATTGCTCACATTTTGAAGAGCTTTTATTTTCAGAAGCTGGTCGGAGGCTGCATCCCTGTATATTTTCTGATATAAGGTATTGGAATTACCCGGGTCGAGCAATGTGTAATGCTCGATAGTGCAATCCAGGCTGTCATAAGACTCAAGAGAATAATAAGATCTTAGCCCAGGCTTACTGATATCGACAGTTCGGATAATACTCATTTCTCGTACCCAGCCGGCTGAATCGGGAACATACTGTACAAGGTCATTTGAAGTTCCCAGACTGGACTTTTTGATTACCTGGTATTCATTTTCAGCCAAAAAACTAACCTGGGAGTCTACCAGACCCTCCATGTCAAATGATTTCAGATCAGACTGGCGCTCAGTTCTGTTTCCACAGGAAGTTAGAAAGAACAACAAAGATAATCCTGTGTACAGAAGCCTGAGATCCATGCCCATCAATTATTTTTCGATTAGTACCTCACCGGTCATTTCCTTAGGGATCTCTTCACCCATCAGGGTTAATATGGTTGGTGCAAGGTCTCCCAATTTCCCATCCTTCATATTGGGTCTCAAGTCTTTATCGACCAGTATACAGGGTACAAGATTAGTTGTATGTGCAGTATTGGGGGTTCCATCATCATTGATCATGAAATCCGAATTGCCATGGTCCGCAATTATAATTACAGCATAATCATTCTTCAAAGCAGCCTCTACAACCGACTGAGTACAGGAATCAACAGTTTCACAAGCGGTAACCGCCGCCTGGAAATCTCCTGTATGCCCCACCATATCCGGGTTTGCGAAGTTCAGGCATACAAAATCAACTTCCCCTTTATTTAATTCGGGAATGATCTTATCCCTGATCTCATAGGCACTCATTTCAGGCTGTAGGTCATAAGTAGCTACCTTTGGTGATGGGCACAAAATCCTGGATTCGCCATCGAAAGGTTTTTCCCTTCCCCCGGAAAAGAAGAATGTAACATGGGGATATTTTTCAGTTTCAGCAATACGGATCTGCTTTTTACCTCTGTTACTCAATGTTTCCCCCAAAGTATTCTCCAAATTGTCTTTACCGAAAATGATCTTTATGTCCTTAAAAGAATTGTCATAATTGGTCATCGTAACATAGTAGAGATCCATGGTTTTCATATCATGCTCAGGAAAATCCTGCTGTGTAAGTGCGATCGTGATCTCCCGCAATCTGTCCGTCCTGAAATTAAACCCAAATACCACATCTCCCGGTTCGATCTTAGCCAGTGGCTGGTCATTATCATCCACATGGATGATTGGTTTTATGAATTCATCTGTCACATCAGCATCATATGATTGCTGAATCGCAGCGAAAATATCCTTTGTATGCTCTCCCTCCCCTTTTACAAGGGCATCATAGGCGAGTTTTACCCGTTCCCAGCGCTTATCCCTATCCATGGCATAATACCGGCCAATAACTGTTGCGATTTTTCCTGTTGTTGCATCAAGATGATCCTGAAGTTCTTTTATAAATCCCATTCCACTTTTCGGATCGGTATCCCGGCCATCGGTAAGCACATGAACATAAACTTCCTCCAAACCATGATTATTCGCGATCGTGACCAGTCCTTTCAGGTGATCGATATGAGAATGTACCCCGCCATCTGATACAAGGCCTATCAGATGCAGTTTTTTATTGTTTTCTTTGGCATATTTTAGCGCATCCAGGTAAACCTCATTCTTATCCATTATTTTATCTTCAATCGCCTTATTGATCTTTACCAGGTCCTGATATACGACCCGGCCGGCTCCGATATTCATATGACCAACTTCTGAGTTTCCCATCTGACCATCCGGTAATCCGACCGATAAACCGGAAGCATTTAAACGGCTATGTGAATATTTTCCATATAATGAGTCCATGAAGGGGGTATTTGCCTTGTCGATGGCCGACACTTCTGGTTTGGTAGCAATTCCCCATCCATCCAATATCATTAAAATTACTTTCTTGTTCATGCTATAATGCTTTAAAAATGAATAAATTCTAGTTATTTCGTTACTTTTGATTTATTTTGAAAAACGAAGATTTATTTTGCAAAACTAATCAATGATGGCATAGTTTTGGCTGTATAATTCATGTAATTTGAACAGTGTATGGTAAATAAAAAA
>CBDUCT010000275.1:0-5493 GCA_965365715.1 uncultured Cyclobacteriaceae bacterium
GTCGAAAGACGTTGCGTAACGCTTTAAAATCTCTAAATTTGCCAGAAGAAATTCATAAGCTTGATATATTAGGAAAAAGAGCTGAGCAACTTTCGGTAGAAGATTTTACAGAACTTACAGAAAAAATAGAATCGGTTTGGAAGAATTGACCACATTTGAATTATCGCGTGAGTATATTGACCGGCTCAAGGAGGCTATAGAAGCTGAAGACAATCAGTTTATAGTTAATTCATTGGATGGAGTCGATCCGAGGGATATCTCATCTGTACTGGATGAACTCGATCAGGAAGGTGCAAAATATGTTCTGAACCTTCTGAACGATGAAATCGCTTCCAACATTATCAAAGAGCTTGATCCTGATGTACGGTCCAAGTTCCTGAAGAATATTGAATCTGAAAAGATCAATACATTGCTTGATAATCTGGAGACCGATGACGCTGTCGATATCATAAATGAACTACCGGTTAAGCTGAGGGAAGAGATCATTGCAGGAATTGAGAATGAAGAGCGGGCTGCATACATTGTTGATCTAATGCGGTATGAAGAGGATTGTGCCGGTGGCCTGATGGCCAAGGAACTGGTAAAGGCCAATCTTAACTGGAATGTGGTGCAATGTATAGATGAGATCCGCCGACAAGCTGAAAATGTGCAGAAAATATATTCTGTTTATGTTGTGGATAATAATGACATTCTACTCGGCAGAACCAGCTTGAAAAGGATAATCCTGGCTACTAATAAGACCCTCATAAAAGATATATATGAGCCTGAGATCGTTTCAGTAGAGACATATATGGATCAGGAGGAAGTTGTTTCAATCATGCGAAAATATGATCTTGATGCTGTTCCTGTTGTTAATGGCAAAGGAAAGCTGGTGGGGCGAATCACCTTGGATGATGTAGTAGATGTTATGGCGGAGATGGCCGAAGAGGAAAGACAACTCATGTCTGGTATTTCAGAGGATGTAGAAGAGGATGATAGCGTATGGATGATTACCCGAGCCCGTTTACCCTGGCTGATCATCGGTCTGGGGGGTGGATTATTAGGGGCCTGGTTCATGGGCTTATTTGAAGAGGATATTGTTTTAATACCCGCTATGGCATTTTTCATACCATTGATAACAGCCACCGGAGGTAATGTTGGGATACAGTCCTCGGCCATCGTAGTACAAAGTTTAGCGGATAAATCTGGTATCGATCCCGGGAATATGCAAAGATTCTACAAGGGTTTGCTTGTCTCTTTTCTCAATGCGGTTGTCCTGGCTGTAATAACTTTACTATTTAATCTCATCCTGGGTCAGCCATTAAAATTGGGTTTCGTTGTTTCGGTTGCCCTCTTCGCAGTGGTTATGCTGGCCTCCATAATGGGCACCATTACCCCTCTTATTCTTGATAAATTTGAAATAAATCCAGCCCTCGCTTCCGGACCCTTCATAACTACTGCAAACGACTTGTTGGGTTTGGGTGTATATTTTGCTATTGCGCATTACTTATATCATATGTGAAGAAATTAATTTTATGGGGAGGAAAATTATCATAGCAGACGAAATGCATCCTAGTATTGTTCCGGATCTGAAAAATGCAGGTTTTGAAGTGGATTACCTGCCGGAAATCAGCCGGCAGATGCTTAAAGATTGTATCTGTGAATATGATGGGATCATTATCAGGAGTAAAACTGATCTTGACCCTGAGATGTTAGACAATGCCCATAATCTGCAGTATATTGCACGGGCAGGCGCTGGTACTGATAAAATAGATGAATCTTATTGTAATGATAGGGGAATTATTATACTGAATGCTCCGGAAGGAAACAGAGATGCACTGGGGGAACATGCTATCGGTATTCTTCTGACTTTATTAAATAAGATAAATATCTCAGACAGGGAGATCAGGAGTTCGTACTGGAATAGAGAAGGAAACCGCGGAACGGAAATCAAAGACAAAATAGTCGGAATTATTGGTTATGGGAATATGGGTTCGGCATTTGCCCAGAGATTGTCTGGCTTTGAGTGCAGGGTGCTGGCCTATGATAAATATAAAAAAGATTATGGTGATAAGTATGCAGTCGCGGCTGATATGGAGCAGCTATATCGGGAAGTAGATATACTGAGCTTTCATGTACCATTAACTGAAGAAACCCATGGGATTTATGATTCCGATTTCTTTAATAAATTTGAAAAGGACCTTTACCTGGTCAATACGGCCAGGGGACCAATTCTACCGCTTACCGATTTGATCCGGCTGCTGGATGCAGGTAAGATCCTGGGTGCAGCACTCGATGTTTTGGAAAAAGAGAAGTTGGGTAAACTTACAGCTGAAGAAAAGGAAAGGTTTAGTAATCTGATTGCACGGGACAATGTTGTTTTAACCCCCCATGTAGGTGGATGGAGTTATGAATCCTATAAAAGGATAAATGATGTACTGGTCCGGAAAATTGTATCTTTACATAATCGTAATTAGGAAATGGATTCAAGAAGAAAAGATAAAATTCACAGGTTTGTTGACAGGATATTGGAAGAGCCAATCATTGTTTCGTTTAGTGTCCTTTTTGTACTCTCTCTTATTGTGGTTGGGTTAAGCTTTCCTCTTTACTTGTCAGATACGCATGATTTTTTTGTAAACATACTTGCTGAGGCTCATGGGATGATATTTGATATTGCTGTAATCGGTATTCTGATATTCTGGCTTACCGGTGTAGGGCAGAAACGAGCCCGGATCAGAGCATATCAGGATGAAATTGATGATTTCCGAATGTGGGAATCAGAAGAGGCTGCCTTTAGAACAGTTGGTAATATTAAAAGGCTTAACAGACATAAGATCTTTAATATCGACCTTGTGAATTGCCACTTGTCTAAGACCAACCTTAACTATGTGATCTTAAAAGGGGCTAACCTGAATAATGCGAATGTTTCCAATTCGAACCTTATCCAGGCTAATTTTGAGTCTTCCAGAATGAACCGGGCAAATTTTGAGAATTCAAACCTTAATCAGGTCAATCTCCGCAAATCTTTTGCCAGTGGTGCAAATTTCAGAGATGCAAATATGATAAAAGCTAATCTGGAAAATGCCTTTTTAATAAAAGCTGATTTTAATAATGCCTTCCTTATGGAAGCTAATCTGAATGGTGCTAACCTGACCGGCACTAACTTTGATTTCGCCAATTTATACAAGGCCGACCTTAGAAATGCCGTTGGATTGACTGTTGAACAATTCGAACATGTAAAAACCCTGTATCTTGCTCAATTTGATGATGATTTCTATCAGAAAATAATGAAGGCAAAACCCAAACTTGTGGGCAAATAAATCTTTTCGATTATTATTGGGGCGGAAGGCTATGATATGACCTTTCAGGAGTAAAACTGGGATTGATTGAGCTGACGGTACTTATATTTTCATAGTCCTTGATATACTGTTCATGGTTGATGTACATATCTATAAAATCCCTTATTCCCCTGTTGGCCAGATTACCTGAATAGTTGGTCAGGATACATATGCCAATATTTTCCTCAGGCAGGATGGCCATACCAGTTTTATAACCATTCACATAACCCCCATGATACACTACTTTCTTATTACTATAATCAAGTATCCTGAAACCAAGGCCATAATATGATTTTCGCATTTTCGGCCAGCCACCAAAATACTGATATTTAATGTAAGTATTTACCTGGGGCTTGAACAACTCATCAAGTGCAGGTTGCCCAATGACCCATGGTTTTTGCCCGTTGATGGCGATGAGGAAATTGGCCATATCCCAGATACTGGCATTTATACCTCCTGCAGGGGCAGCATTATAGTATTTTTTCGTTATTCTTGATTTTCTAAGTCTTCCCTTATAGTAATGGTGAGGATATGCGATATCTGAATTATTGGTAATTCCCTCGTAAGAGGCGGAAGAATTCTTCATATTCAGGGGTTTGAACAACCTTTCCTCCAAAGTTGTCTCGTAATCCATACCGGTAGAGGTTTCAATGATTGGATCAATCAGACTATAAGCCAGGTTTTGATAGCTATACACTGATCCTACCGGGCCAATGAGATTTACATTCGATAATTCCGGAATCATTTCGTCAAGAGACTTCCCGTCTTCTATATAATTGGTGTACGAATGCCTGATCAAACCTGTAGTATGTGAAAGGACATGTCTGACTTTTAATGCCTTAGTACTCTCATCAGTTTTCAGCCTGAAATCAGGAAGATAGGATTTAACATTTTCGTCCCAGTTTAAAAGACTGTCCTCAACCAGTATGCCGGCAAGTGTAGCAGCTATGCTCTTTGACACAGAACCAAGCCTGAATACGGTATGTATACCTACAGAATCCCGGGTTGAGATATCTTTGATGCCATAACCTTTAATGTGGACTATTTTGTTATCTTTTACGATGCAAATAGCTGCACCCGGAATATGCTTACTTTGCATTTTCTCTTTAAAATATTCATCATATTCCAGGGCAAGCGCTTTAACTAATGGGTTTATTTGAGGGGCAGGCGTAGTTAAAGCGGTCTCACTGGCCTGTTTTATATCCGATAAGGCTATAAATAATAAAGTGATAAGGAAAAAAACTATATATTTTCTTTTCAACCTCATACAATTTTAACTGTCTTTCTACCTAATATTCTTGGATAAATCAATTAATTACTTCCTAAAAACTGCAAGTATATCAGTACACCATAACTTATACAAGCATTATGATAAATTATAGAACACAATCAGTAAGTATATGTTTGACTCATAAGGCTCTAATTGCGTGAACAGTTAATAGGGTAGTACCTTTAAATCAACTCTTACCATTTCCCAATATGCAAAATATATTAATTATATCCAAAAAAATAACAAAATAATTATAGTTTTAATTGAGTTATTCTCTTTTCATAGTACTAAAAAAGCAATTATAAAGAACTTTTTCAACTCAAATTGTCTTTTTAACATTCTGAATATTACTTAAATTACGATTTATTAAAGCTGATATTTTTATGCAAGAAGAATTTTTTTATATACATCAAGAAAAAACGCTATGTAGAAATTATTTCAGGCTTTTTTGCCTGTTATTTCTATCCTTTTTGGGCTTGCTGGCTGGATGCCGGGAAAATGAAATGAATAAACAACAAAGATTGCCCAATATTATCCTTTTGATAACTGATGATCAGGGATACGGCGACCTGGGTTTTCATGGCAATACAGTCATTCAGACCCCGACCCTGGATTCACTCGCATTAAATAGTACCAGGTTGACTCATTTTTATGTTTCGCCTGTTTGTGCACCGACCCGATCGAGTTTAATGACCGGCAGGTATTCATTGCGTACAGGTGTTTTTGACACCTACAATGGTGGCGCTATCATGTCTGACCAGGAAACCACGATAGCTGAGTATTTAAAACAGGCGGGTTATAGGACCGGGATCTTTGGGAAATGGCACCTGGGAGATACATATCCATACCGGCCGCAGGATCAGGGTGTTGATATATCCAGGGTACATGCCGGTGGGGGCATTGGTC
>CBDUCT010000276.1:0-5484 GCA_965365715.1 uncultured Cyclobacteriaceae bacterium
AACCCATGGTCTTAATAATATTCAGCTCGTGGTTTATACGGTCTTGAATATCCTGTGTAAAATCAGCATATCGTTTCTTCCCTCCCTCAAAAGACAAATGTCTAAGATAAGCATCTGCATCATTGTATCCCTGGGGAATGGGAAAATTAGGTAGCAATATATCCCGCTTGAGATTCGGGCTGAAACACTTATCTGCAATCTCATTGGTAAAATCCAGTGCCTGCGGGATATCTTTAAAAAGCTGGCCCATCTCTTTGGTCGACTTGAAATAGAATTCGTTGTTCGGGAAACCAAAACGATAACCCCTCCCATCCCCTATTGGGGTTGATTTGAGGTCGCCGGTATTGACGCATAATAGAATATCATGGGCTTCCGCATCTTCTTTTTCTACATAGTGAGAATCATTGGTGGCAATAGCGTTCACCTTATGCTTATTACTCCATTTTAAGAGAACCTGGTTTACATCCTCCTGGCTTTTACCCGAATTGTCAATATCCTGCAGATTGTGCCTCTGCAATTCAATATAATAGTCCTCTCCAAACAGGTCAAGCCACCATTTAAACTCCTTTTCAGCCTCCGCTTCCGATTTCCACAAAATAGCTTGAGGAACGATAGCACCAATACAACATGAAGTGGCTATAAGTCCTTCATGATATTTTAATATCAATTCTTTATCAATACGTGGCCATTTACTGTATAATCCTTCTGTATATCCCAATGAACATAACTTCATCAGGTTCTTGTAGCCGGTTTCGTTCTTTGCCAGCAATAGCTGGTGATAACGGTTATCCTTATTTTCTTTGCTGAAAGACTTTTTATGACGGTCATCAACAATATAAAATTCGCAGCCGACAATGGGTTTTATATTATACTTGTTGGCTTCCGCAACGAATTTGAAAGCACCGAACATATTGCCATGATCAGTTAGGGCGACCGCACTCATCCCATCGTTATAAGCTTTCTGGACCATATCTTTAATTGAAGCAGCTCCGTCTAGAAGAGAATATTGGGTATGGCAGTGTAAATGGTTAAACGATGGCATATTTTATTTCACAAAAGGTATATAAATCAGTTTTTTAGTTTCAAAAAAAGACTCTTTGAAATAATCCTTTAATTCAATCAGTTTATAAGGCACTTTCAAAGTACTTAGTTCCTCAGTCAAATCCCCCCCCTTCAAATAAAGGATCCCGTTTGGGATTTCATTTGTAAAACTGGAAAGAATTTTTGATTTTGACCATGTATAGAATGGAGTAATTTTCGTAACTGCCCTGGCCGTTATAAAATCATATTTTTCTGTCAGATTTTCTACCCGCTCACACAGGGTTTTAACATTTTTCAGATTCAATTCCTGACGTATACTTTCAACCACTTTAACTTTCTTCCCAATGGAGTCCAGTAAGGTAAATTCCACATCCGGGAAACAAATGGCCAGTGGTATGCCTGGGAAACCACCACCAGTGCCAACGTCCAGAACTTTTGATCCGGCTTTAAATTGAATAAATCTGGCTATAGCCATGGAATGAAGTATATGCCGCCCGTAAAGAGATTCAATGTCTTTTCTTGAAATAAGGTTTATCCTCTGATTCCAGGAGATATAGAGGGGACCCAATTTATTGATAAGATCTGCCTGGTTGTCAGATAATTCAGGGAAGTATTTAAATACCAGTTCAGGGTTGTCCAATTTATTACTATATATGACGTTCTTTCCCTTTCACAATATCATAAAGCAACTCCCTGGCACGATGTAACTGTGCTTTTACGGTACCTAATGGAGCTTCAAGTTCCGTAGCGATCTCCTCATAGGAAAGCTCTTCAAAATATCTCAGTTTTACCAAACGTTGGTATTTTGGCGGTAATTTTGTGACAAAATCACGGATCAATCCTATTTTTTGCTTTCTTATCGCCACCTCCTGTGGATTAAGATCTTTATCCTGAACATCAATACTGATCGTTTCACCGTCATCATCTTTATATGATGAATCAAGGCTCAACGTTTCCAGCTTTTTCTTCCTGATAAAATCAATGGAATTATTTGTTGCAATGCGGAACAACCATGTACTGAAGGTATAATCTTTCTTAAACCGGTGAAGGTTTTTAAATGCTTTGGCAAAAGCTTCGATGGTAAGATCCTCAGCATCATCTACATTACGTACCATTTTCAGGATCATATGATAAACCGGTTTATTATATCTTTTCATTAATTCAGCATAGGCTGTCTCATCATTTTTCATGATAGCCCTGTCGATCAATTTAAAATCTTCAATCGCCTTATCTGAAAACTCTTTGCCTAATTCCATCTGACTTTCCTAGCTGTAAACGCCCTTAATGAAAATAATATCAAGTACGAAATATACACAAAATCCATAAACCACAAACTCCAAATCTCATATTTAACTCTCAGGATTTTTGTGAATCTATCATAGACCCCTAATAATAACAACAACTGAATAGAAAAAAGGCCAGCCGTCCAGTAAATATTGTATGTTAGTATGATTAAAGACAAACCGGTGATCCAAAACAATATCTTACTGATCGAGATCAGACCGATAAGAAACTTATGCTTGAATTTATATAACTTACTCACGGATATATGCCGGATTTTCTGGGTTATGAATTCACCCAGCTTTTTCTTGGGCTCTGATAATATCACACTTTCCGGATCAAGTACCACCGTTGTGTTTTTTGATGTCGAATAACGATTAACGAACAGATCATCATCCCCTCCTGTTATTTTTAATATTTTATTAAATCCTTTCTTGGACAAAAAGAAGGATCTTTTGTATCCGATGTTTCTTCCGACACCCATATAAGGTATCCCTAGCAGGGCCATAGTAATATATAACAGGGCTGTTTGTAATGTTTCATGTCGTATGAATTTATTCAGAAAACCAGGATGTTCCCGGTAATAAGAAAACCCCAGCACGAAATCAGTTTTACCATTGAACTGACTCACCATTTTCTTCAGCCAGTTATACGAAATTGGTTCACAATCCGCATCGGTAAAGACCAGAAGATCATTCTTTGCAGCCTTTATACCTAAAGTTAAAGCATACTTTTTTTCATTTACATGTTCAGGAGTCCACTCAACCCGAACCATTTTCATGTTCGCATGCTTTGACTGTTCTTCTAAGAGATATTCATAGGTACCATCAGCAGACCGGTCATCTACTATTATTACCTCAAAATCAACATAGGCCTGGGCCAGTAATTTCGGAACAAGATCCTTAAGGTTTTCAATTTCATTATGTGCACAAACTACTATAGATACTGGTTTGTCCTCAATGTCAAGGATATGCTCCTTGGATTTATATTTTGACAACTTAAACAGCGAAAGTATATTCAGCAAAATGGCTACGAATGAGGAAAAACAAAATGTAATAAATAAGATTTCTAAAACCATTTTAGAGAAAAATCATCCTGATTGAATGATCAAAGATAATCTTATATTTTCGAATTTAGTTGGGGATAAAATATATTTTTGTGTTAAATTATTTCTCCCGGATGAAATATAAGATTAAGAAAGTTGACCCTGAATCAAAAGCCCGTACAGGGCAATTTTTTACGGAAAGAGGAGTCATAAATACACCTATATTTATGCCTGTCGGTACAGCGGGTACGGTAAAAGCCGTACATCAACGGGAGCTTCTGCAAGATATTGAGGCAGAGATTATTTTAGGCAATACATATCATTTGTATCTGCGCCCCGGAACAGAAATTCTGAGCAAGGCCGGGGGTTTGCATAAATTCATTAACTGGGATAGACCCATATTGACTGACAGTGGAGGATACCAGGTGTATTCGCTTGCCGAGAACAGAAAAATCAATGAATCCGGTGTTACATTCAGAAATCATATTGATGGATCAAAACACAGCTTCACACCGGAAATAGCCATCGATATTCAAAGAGAAATAGGTGCGGACATTATCATGGCATTTGATGAATGCACGCCCTACCCATGTGATTATTCATATGCCAGAGATTCTATGGACATGACACATCGCTGGTTGAAAAGATGTTGTGACCATTTTGACGGAACATCTGAAAAGTATGGATTCAGGCAATCACTGTTTCCCATTTTGCAGGGCAGTGTGTACGCTGACCTGAGAAAGATATCGGCAGAGACTATTGTCTCTTTCGAACGGGATGGCTATGCAATTGGAGGATTGTCAGTAGGAGAGCCTGCAGAAGAAATGTACGTTATGACAGATCTTGTGAGTGACATATTACCTAAAGACAAACCAAGATATTTAATGGGTGTCGGAACACCTGAGAATATTCTAGAGTGCATTTCTCTGGGGATCGATATGTTTGACTGCGTAATGCCGACCAGAAATGCCAGAAATGGAATGTTATTCACAACGGAGGGGATAATAAATATCCGTAATGAGAAATGGAAAAATGATTTTTCAGCTTTGGATCCGGAAATGAATGGATATGTGAGTAATCATTATTCGAAAGCCTATTTGAGGCATTTGATACTTAGTAAAGAAATATTAGGGGCCCAGATCGCCAGTTTACAAAATCTTTCGTTATACCTTTGGTTGGTCAGACAAGCCCAAAAACATATTGAAAAGGGTGATTTTACAGATTGGAAGAACAAAATGGTGCAGAAAGTTTCACAGAGACTTTAGAGTATGATGATCAGGATTGTAGATAAATTTATCGTTAAGAAAGTCATTAGCGCATATTTTTTCGTAGTCGCTATCCTTCTTGCGGTAATTGGAGTAATCCAGATTACTGAGAAAAATGATAAGATCATCAAGCATAACCTGTCTTTTTGGGAGGTATTACAATATATGCTTGATTTTTTCCCGTATGTAGGGAATATGATCACACCCATTACAACCTTCATCGCTGTGGTCTTTGTCACGGCTAAAATGGCAGGTCATTCTGAAATTATTGCCTTATTGAGTTCCGGTGTTAGTTTTAAACGCTTAATGATTTCCTATCTGATGAGTGCCATGATCATTGCCTTACTGAACTTTTATTTAACCGGCTGGCTAATTCCGGATTCTAATAAAGACAGGATCGCATTTGAGATACAGTATTTTGAAAACCCTTACCATTTCAGTGACCGAGACATACATATTAAGATAGGACCCGAAACGTATTTCTACCTCGAGAGTTATAATAACCAATCTAAGATCGGATATAAATTCACCCTTGAAACAATTTCCGACCATCAGTTGCATGAGAAATTATCCTCGCAACGTATTGAATGGAAGGAAGAAACACAATCCTGGGAGCTTAGGACCTGGGAAAGCAGGAAATTTAATGGGCTTGAAGAGTTATATTCCAAGGGAAAATTTCTGGACACCGTCCTGAATATAACACCTAAAGATTTTGAAAATGACTGGCGTTTGTTTGAAACCCTCACCATCACTGAATTAAACAGCCACATCAGGCTATTAAAATCCCGCGGGGCCGATGATGTTATCGTATATGAGGTTGAGAAGTACACGAGATATGCGTCCCCCTTCACT
>CBDUCT010000277.1:0-5474 GCA_965365715.1 uncultured Cyclobacteriaceae bacterium
GGCGATTTTGCGGAAAATATTACCTCAAATGGGATGGAAGTATTTAAAAGTGGCGTGTTTGATTATTTTATTAATGATGAAGTGGCCCTTGAAGTTACCCAGATAGGGAAAAAGTGCCATGGGGCTGGGTGCAGTATCTATAAAGAAGTTGGAAACTGCGTGATGCCTAAAGAGGGGATCTTCTTAAGAGTGAAGAAGGAAGGATTATTAAAACCGGGTGATTATTTGAACTATGTTCCCAGGATCTTCAAAGTTAAGATAATTACGCTGAGTGACCGTGCCAGCCAGGGGTTTTATGAGGACAGGAGTGGCCCCAGAATCAACCAGCTTACCCGGGAATTTTTTGAGAAAAACAACCGGAAGCATGATATACAGAATGTTATTATCCCGGATGACGAATCTGAACTCACCCGGGAAATTCAGAATGGATTGGAAGCAAAAGCCGATATCATTTTTACGACCGGTGGGACAGGGATAGGGCCAAGGGATATCACTCCGGATGTGGTCCAGTCCATGCTGGATAAGGAAATACCAGGCATTATGGAATTGATCCGTGTAAAATATGGTATGGGGAAGCCCAATGCTTTACTTAGCCGGGGTGTTGCAGGCGTCATTGACAAGAGCCTTGTATACACTATGCCTGGAAGTCCAAAGGCCATCCAGGAATATACCCATGAGATCTTCAAGACGGTAATGCACTCCATGCAGATGTTGCACGACATCAACGCGCATTAGGATAAAAGGCAAAAATGTCTGAGCATTCTGGAATTAATACTTTTATTTGACTGAATTCCTTCATCTAAGCCCGAAGAATAGGGAGGTTTTTTACAGATTTTCAATCTAATAAATGAATCTGGAACTAATTATTTGCAGGATGTGTTGTTAAGACACACCAAACCATATAATTATGAAAAGATTAACCGCCCTTTTTGTTGTATTCGTTCTTTTTTGTTTCGGGTATATCACAAATGCCCAGGATGAAGAGGATCAGCTCTTTTATTGTTATGAAGAGATCGTATCGCCTGACCGTCTTGAAACGTATTGGGAACTAGCCAGGGAAATTGTTGATTTTTGTAAGGAAAATCAGTTTCCATATACATTTCACACCTGGACTACAGGGGATTTCAAATATCAGCTTTGGTCACCCATAAAAACACTCGATGACATTGACAAAATGAATGCAGCTTGGGTGGAGCTTCTCGAAAAGTGGGATCAGGAGAAATCGGATACCTTCAGAAAGACCAAGATCACCAATTATTCCTTTACAATGAATGTAAAGAACGAGTTGAATTATCAACCTGAAAATTCCCGCCTGGGTGAAGGAGAAGCCAAGTTCGTGTACTGGCAGGAGTTTTATCTCTTTCCCGGTGTGGAGGAAGAAGCAGAAGCCCTGGTCAAGGAAGCCGTGGAGATCTTAAAATCCAAAAACCATGATAATGCATGGTATTTTGGCTATGGTGGAATAGGGTATGAATCACCCTGTATGATTGCCTGGATATGGAGTAAGGATAGGCATGATTACTGGGAACATGACAAGAAGTTTAACGATATGTACTCGGAAACATTCAAAGAGATAAATAATAAGTTCATTCCTCTGATCAGAACGAAAAAAACGAAAGATATGTGGTACCTGGAAGAGCTATCGTATGAGGTAGCGGAAGAATAGCCAAATATGGTTCAGGGGGATTTGCCCACAATTTTGTAACAATTTTCTTAACTTACGGGCTGATTTTTCAAGAATTATGATAAAAGATTTGTTAAAGATCGGCCTGGCACAGATCGCTCCTGTATGGCTGAACAAGGAAAAGACCACTGAGAAGATTGTTTCGTACGTATCCGATGCAGGTAAACAGCATTGTGATCTGGTGGTATTTGGAGAAGCATTGCTGCCCGGATACCCTTTCTGGATCGAACTGACGGATGGGGCTAAATTCAATTCATCCGTACAAAAGGAGATCTTTGCTCACTATCTGTCACAGGCTATTGACCCGTATTCTAAAGACCTTGAGCCCGTTTGTTCAATTGCCAGGGAGAAAAAAATATCGGTGGTTCTTGGGACCATTGAAAAAGCCACCAATCGTGGAGGTCATAGTCTGTATTGCTCCCTGGTATATATCGATAAAGGTGGTGTTGTTCAATCCGTTCATCGTAAGTTAATGCCAACTTACGACGAGAGACTGGTATGGTCGCCGGGGGATGGACATGGGCTCAGGGTGCATAAGCTGGGAGCTTTTACCGTGGGCGGATTGAATTGCTGGGAGAACTGGATGCCTTTGTCAAGAACCGCTTTGTATGGTATGGGTGAGGATCTGCATGTGGCAATATGGCCAGGGAGCAAAAGAAATACAGAGGACATTACCCGTTTTATCGCAAAAGAGTCCAGGTCTTATGTGATCTCTGTGTCGGGGCTCATGCGAAAAACAGATATTCAGACAGACATTCCTAATTCGGATATGATAAGCTCTAATTGCCCGGATATGCCTGCTGATGGTGGTTCCTGCCTCGCTGCCCCGGATGGACAATGGGTTATTGAACCTATTGTCGGAGAGGAGTGTTTGAAGATTGCCGAAATCGATCACAAGGTGGTCAGAATGGAACGACATAATTTTGATCCGGCAGGGCATTACTCAAGACCTGATGTAACCAGGTTGCATGTGAACAGGGATCGACAGCAGATTATCCAAATCGATGATGAAAATAACAAGTTGTAATTCGAATCATTATGCCTGATAAATTGTTATATTGGAAACAAATATAAGTTTATGAAAAATCTCCTAACCTTAATTACCTTGCTTGTCTTGATTTTTAATTTCAGTTCATGCGGAGATGATGATCCCGCTGTGGTCAATTATAAGATCATGGAAATGAAGATGGTAGATCTGTCTCGCCAGGATACGATCAATTATAGTTTTTCTTATGCTGAAGGCCGGCTAACGCAGGCTACCATATCCGGTTCAAATATTAATGAATCTTATACCGCTGCTTATGATGCCAACGGCAAAGTGTCTGAGGCCGGCAACAAGAGGTTTGAATGGGATGGAGATAAACTGGTCAAGATCATAGATGATAATGGTATCTGGATTGACCTTACATATGATGGCAACGACCCTCTAAGCGGAGAAATAAAGCAATTTGATAATAATAATGAGATTGTAAATATTGGAGCACTGTCCATTAGCAATACTGACGGAAACCTAAACCGGATTGAACAATTTAATATATCCAACCAGTCTTTAACCAGGCATACTTTTTCCCTGTTTGATAACCGCACGAATATGTTCAGGAGCATCTGGTGGTTTCATTATGTTGGGGAAACTTTGGGTGCCTTCAGGTCGGGCATTCTCCCGGATGCATTATTCATGAATTTTAATCCGGGTTCCTACAGGTATGAACTCCCTTCACAATCCTTTGAAAGAACCATCCTTTATACCTATTCCTATGACGGTGAAGGACGTGTCGAGCATGTCGAGTATGCAGTGGGTACCGATGATTTCGAATTGATCATCTCTTATTAATTCAAAAAAAATCCCAACAATTGAAACATTTAAATTTATTAATCGTAATATTGCAATAAAGGAATATTGCTATGGGAATAACAAGAACAGATATTTTCAGTGATGAAATCAACAAAACAGCCCTAATGGCGAAAGCTTTTGCCCACCCGGCAAGACTGACTATCCTCAGACACCTGATCGGTTCAAAGGCCTGCATAGTTAATGATCTTGTTGATGTGGTGGGACTATCCCAGCCAACTATTTCCCAGCACCTGAAAGAGTTAAAAAATTCAGGTCTGATAAAAGGAGAAATAGAAGGACCCAGGGTTTGTTATTGCATTAATGAATCCGTTTGGGAAGAAGTAAAGGAAATATTCACTGAATTATTTGCCCAGTATGATTCCTCCAGATCATGTTGTTAATGAAGTAAAACTAATTTTTTATATTAAACTTTAAAGTCATGCATACAGCAGAAGAATTAAAGAGCATAGTAAAGGAAAAATATGGTGATATAGCTAAAAAGTCTTCCACAACCGACAGTTCTACTCAATCCTCCGGGTGCTGTGAAGAAAAAGAGGAAAAGACTGCCACAGCTACTAAGTCCAGTTGCTGCGGAGGGAAGGAAGAAAAAGATTATTCAGTATTGGCAGAAGATTATGCAAGCCTGGAAGGATATAATCCGGATGCGGACCTCCAACTGGGCTGCGGTATACCCACCAAATATGCCCAGATCCATGAAGGTGATACTGTTGTTGACCTTGGCTCAGGTGCCGGTAACGATTGCTTTGTAGCCAGGGCACTTACCGGTGAGCAGGGACGTGTTATCGGATTGGATTTTACGGAAGCCATGGTTTCAAAAGCAAAGTCTAACGCTCAGAAACTGGGATTCACCAATGTCGAATTCATCCTCGGAGAAATTGAAAACGTACCCCTCCCGGATAATACAGCTGACGTGGTTGTCAGTAATTGTGTAATGAACCTTGTTCCGGATAAGGATGCCGCCTTTAAAGAAACGTACAGGATCCTGAAAAAAGGAGGACATTTCAGCATTTCTGATATTGTGCTCCAGGGAGAAATTCCGGAGGGCCTGAGAAATGATGCGGCGATGTATGCCGGTTGTGTGTCAGGCGCTTTGCAAAAGAAGGAATACCTCGATATTGTTCGAAAGGCTGGTTTTAAGAACCTGGTAATCCAAATTCAAAAGAAAATGGAACTGGATGATGCCATCTATTTGAAATATTTCACCGAAGAAGAGGTGGTAAATTTTAAGAAATCTTTTAAAGGCATCTTCAGTATTACTTTGAATGCGGAAAAATAAGGTATCAATATCTGATCTCATCCTATTTATATTTACACAAATCAAATATGAATGAAAAAACGTTATATCCGGCATTGCAGCAGTATGCCGGATCTTTTATGTCAAAATTTGACCATATTCCTGAGAAGAGGAAGAGAGACCTTAGTAAAGTGGCGGATTATATTTCCGATCATCTGGCCGGGAATACTCCTGCAAAGTTGACATTTATCTGCACCCACAATTCCCGCAGAAGTCATATGGGACAGATCTGGGCACAGACAGCCGCTTATTATTATGGGATAGAAGACATCAGGACTTTTTCCGGGGGAACAGAAGCAACTGCCTTTAATCCAAATGCAGTAAAAGCTATGGCTGATGCCGGTTTCGAGATTAAGTCAGATGGGAAGCCTGATAATCCAGTTTATGAAGTGCGTTTCGCTCATGATCAGGCCCCCATGCAGGTATTTTCAAAGAAATATGATGATGAAGTTAATCCACAGGTAGATTTTTGTGCTATCATGACGTGTTCAGATGCGGATGAAAACTGCCCTTTCATTCCTGGTGCAACTTTACGAATTCCAATTACCTAGTAAGAGCCCAAGACAGAGGACCAGACACCGGGGGAAGCAAAAGCCTAGGCTGAAAGATGTGACCAGATCGGATCTGAGAGGTTTTATATCTTT
>CBDUCT010000278.1:0-5469 GCA_965365715.1 uncultured Cyclobacteriaceae bacterium
GGTATGGGGGGACCAGATGGTATGACCATAGATGAGGAAGGAAAACTGTGGATAGCCCTGTGGGGTGGTAACAAGGTAGGCCGGTGGGATCCTGAGACCGGAGAACTAACAGGAACGGTGGAAGTGCCGGCTCCAAATGTGACCTCATGCGCTTTTGGCGGTCCGGATCTGGACGTTCTCTATATAACAACCGCTGGTGGTGATAATCAGAAGATAAAAGAGGATTATCCCCTGGCTGGTTCGGTATTTAAAGTTAAACCGGGTGTAAAGGGAGTCAGGGCCGATTTTTTTGGGGATTAATAATTGACCAAAGAGGACTGAATTGGGATGGTTAATTCAGAATTGACCACGGAATACTGAATTGGAATGGTAAAACTGAGAATTAATCGGGAAAGGCTGAATTGGAATGGTTTATTCAGAATTGACCACGGATGACTGAATTTTGATGGTTAATTCAGAATTGACCAAATAGAATCGAAAATGGAAAAGTAAACTGAGAATTGACTGATGTGGATAGTAAATGACTGAGGAGCTTAGGATTTGACTCCGGCTAATTAAATTCGGTAGAAGAAAATAGGATGTTCTCAGAGAGAACAGGAAATGGCTAACCAATAGGTCAAATTCCGGGATTGGAACCTGCAGACCTCCGGCCAGCCATTTATTTTCCTGAAAATTCCTGATTTTATTCTTTGATCTCTGCTGTTCCCGTTCCAGTTCCAACTTCTATAAGGATATCTTTGGAGCCAAGGTTGGCAGTCTTTTTAAGATAAATTTCCCCATTCTGATCGATCTCTTCCTCTTTATCAAACTTGAAAGGTGCTTTAATATTACCTCCCCTTTTCTTGCATGTCATAATGACCTTTCCTTCTATTGCATTTCCATTGAAATCAATCACAGCATCTCCCGATCCACTGTTCGCACTGATATCTTTAACCAGGGAAGCGGTTAGTACTACTTCCACATCCCCTGAACCGGTATTAAAATTGCCATCTTCAGATAGTGCAATTCTGCCGGCTTCAACATCTCCACTGCCAGTGTTTAACTTGAAGCCACCCTTTGAGTCATTAACCTCTACATCACCCGATCCTGTATTTGCCTTGGCCATTAACTCACTATCTGAGATAAGATGATCTCCTGAACCGGAATTTATCTTGATCTCTCCCTTTACATTCTTCATATGAAAGTCGCCGGAACCTGAATTTCCTTTTAACTCTCCTTCAAAATCATCGATATTTGCATCACCTGATCCGGAATTATAATCCATCTCACCTTTCAGATCACTCAATACCAGATCACCGGATCCCGAACTGAACTCAATCTCTAATCCATCGGGAACGGTAAGTTCCCATTTACTGCTCCCGCGCGTGTTCCTGGCATGGAACTTCTCTTCTAATCCCAAACGCGAACCGTTTTGTTCCATTTTAGGGGTATAATCATCATCATCATAAGTGTATGTTACCTTAACTTGTACGGCATCAGTACTTCCCTTTTTTATTACGCAATCTCCGGAAGCCGTGCTTAGATCAATCGAAGAAATCCCGTCAAAGGATTTCTCAATGGTTTTTTCTTCCTGGGAATGGGAAGATGAACAACTGATTAAAAATAAAACTACGAAGCCAAAGGATATTAGATTTTTCATATAAATATATTTTAAATTACTGTCATGTTAAAAGACAAAAGGAAAGGTTAAAAGATGCATTGTTGTCAGAAAAAATTTTAATGCTCCTCCAGAAAATGATCCAATATTTCTTCAAGTTTCGGCTTCCCTGCTTCCTGTAAACTATAATATACCCTTGTATACGGTTTATTTACTTTTAACACCCTGCTTAAATCGATAGGAGTTGCAATAATAACACCATCACATTCGGTATTCTGGATAGTGCGTTCTAGGTCATGAAGTTGCTTTTTACCATATCCCATGGCAGGAAGAACCGGTCCTGTATCCGGGTATTTTTCAAAAGTTTCTATTAAACTTCCAACCAGATATGGTCTTGGATCTATAATTTCAGACGCACCATAACTTTGCGCCGCCACCACGCCAGCTCCAAATTTCATTTCTCCATGGGTAAGGGTAGGGCCATCTTCCACAACCAATACTTTTTTATTTTTGATTATTTCTGCATGATCAACATGTATCGGTGAGTTGGCCTCAATTACCATCGCCTTTGAATTCACTGAGGTTATGTTTTCCCGCAATTTCTCAATATCTTTTTGTTCGGCGCTGTCTACCTTATTAATAACGACCACATCAGCTGATCTGAGATTTACCTCGCCAGGATAATAAGTCAGCTCATGCCCTGCACGGTGAGGATCTGTCACTGTGATCATAAGATCTGTTTTATAGAAAGGCAGGTCATTGTTTCCACCATCCCAAACTATAACGTCACAACCATTTTTATCATTCTCCGTTTCCTTCAGTATGGCCTCATAATCTACCCCGGCATAAATAACGTTCCCCCGGACTATATGCGGTTCATATTCTTCCATCTCTTCAATAGTACAGTTATGCTTTTTCAGATCTTCTATTTCAGCAAAACGCTGTACACTTTGATTGAGCAAATTTCCATAGGGCATGGGGTGTCGAATGGCGATCACTTTTTTACCCCTTTTCATAAGTAATTCAATTATTTTCCGGGAAGTCTGACTTTTACCGCATCCGGTTCTCACAGCACAGACAGATATTACGGGCTTTGAACTTTTGATCATAGTTTCATCAGGACCCAACAAAATAAAGTTAGCCCCCGCTGCCTGTACGACTGAAGCAACTGACATTACTTTATTGTAAGATACATCACTGTAGGAAAATATGCAGTCCTGGACATTGAACCTTTTTATTAAGATATGCAGATCTTCCTCCGGATATATCGGTATCCCATTTGGGTAAGCATCCCCTGCCAATCCGGCCGGATAACGGCGTCCATCGATATCAGGTATCTGTGTTGCAGTAAAAGCAACCACGTTGTAATTGTCATTTTGTCTGAAAAAAGTATTGAAATTGTGAAAATCCCGGCCTGCTGCGCCAAGGATTATTGTATTCCGCTTTGACATGAAGAAGTATTAATTGAATTAAAAAATAAAATAATCACTACTCAATATAATATTTTCTTCAAAGACTCAAAAAAGAGCAGTTTAAAAAAATTGAATATATAGGGTAAAATATTACGATTACCGCATTTTTCACAACAAAGACCGTTCTCATATTACGGATTCTCCAAAAACTTCTCTCTTTCCTCCTGTATCCGGTTTTTATAAAGAGTTTTGAATTCTTCATTTGGATTCCGACATAAATAAATCTTCAGGCCATTTTCCCTTGAATATGGATTGACGATCCCATTGAACACTTTGATTTCTTCAAAAAATTCACGAATTTCTTCTAACTCATAGTTAACATATATCAGATAGGAGATGTCTTTAATTTGATCCGGTGCCCAGAAAATAAAACTGCCATGAAAACTAATCGGTTCAGGCAATCCTTGTTTCATCCCATGATAACGAATTGCACCAGCCTGTCCATAGTTCTCCGCATAGATATAACAATTTATGCGTGACTCGGGTGGCAAACTTTGATATATTTTAATAACATTGCTGCCAAGTTCTTCCCAGCCAGTCATATCCGCATAGTCCTGCGGCAACGGATGAACCTGCCCATCTTCCCATTTCATGGGCATATCGATCCCTGTATCAATCGCTTTCTGGCAAAAAGAAAGCATCTTTTCATATCCTAAAACAGGGAGGCTGAATGGAAGCATCATACAGGAAATTATAATCATAAATGCCAGATTCAGATAAACAAATATTCTCCATTTCATATATTTCTCAAAAACAACAGCTCCGGCTGCAATTAAGGTAGAATAAAGCCCTATTGTATAATAAGATTTGCCCTGGGTGAGTATCATCAGCATTAATACAGCCACGAATGTATATCCGATCATTCTGAATTTGCGAAGACCAGGATAAAATAAAAGATACAGTAAACCGGTGAGCCAGATAAAGAGGATGGGAAGATTCATTAATAATTGAGCTATGAAGAAATCTGACATTTTTACATTTACGAGGTGATATTCCCTCAACATTTCCATATGGTAAAGAACCGGCCAACTATTTTGATGCTGCCAGATAATGTTGGGCAAAATGATCAAAAATCCAATTACTACTCCATACAAAAAGTATTTACTAAGGATCAGTCTTCGGTATGGCGTCAATAATATGGCTATTAGAAAACCTAAAGCCAGAAATACAATGGAATATTTTGTAAGAAACCCCAGGGCAAAATTGGCTGAAAGGTATAACCAATATTTTGGATCCGAAGAATTCAAAAGACGGATGATCAGATAAAATGAAGTGAGCCAGAATAATTGGTTCAATGAAACCGGTTGAAACAGCATGTTACTTCTTAAAAATGCCGGTGATAAAATAAAAGCAATACTTGCCAGGATCATGGCCCGCTTCTTCCCGCCCAACTCTTTTACGATCAGATTTATAAAAATAACAGATAATCCACCGATCAAAGCTGGGAATAATCTAACAGCAAATGTGGAATCCCCGGTTACAATTCGTAGTGTTTTAGACAGAAAAGCCATAAGGGGGGGTACAGACAAAAATCCCCAGTCTAAATGATCACCCTGGGCCAGGTATAGAAAGGCATCCCGATGCAATTCATAATTGGTAGACGTTAACAGATGAATCGATACTTTTATTGCAGCAAATAATAGCACGATTGTCCAGAATCCATCAATTTTTGATTTCACTTTTTTTATTTTAAAAAAATCAAGATAAAGAACTCCTACGGGATTTGAAAATCAATATAGAGAAACCGCTAGAAATTGATCATCGCCTTCATCACGCCATCCTGATAACCTTCTACGAGATCGAAAGCGGCTTTGGTATCCTTGAAACTGTAATTATGCGTTTTCATTTTAGATACATCCACCCGGCCATCTGCAATCAGGTCCAGGGCTTCCTGTACACAGTGTATCTGTCGTCTGACATTAACCACTGTTATCTCCTTTCGCCGCATAAGATCCATTTTGAAACATAAGGCATCCTCCTCAGGAATACCAATCAACATAAGTTTTCCGCCTGGTTTAAGGATCTCAAGAGCATTATCTATGGCATCCTGCTGCCCGCAACATTCAAATACAACATCCAGTTGCATTTTTTCTTCTTCGTTAATGGCTTCTGCGACATCTATATTATTTGGGTTTCCGGTCCATGAAGCTCCAACCTCCCTGGCAAGTTGCAATCTGTCGTCTATTTTGTCCGTTACATAGAATGTTTCCGCACCGTAGGCTTTGGCCGGAAGGAGAACACTCATTCCAATGGGCCCGAATCCAAGGATCCCAACCTTGGCACCTTTCATGGGTATAGATTGTTTTACAGCATATACACCAATGGCTAATGGTTCAGATATGGCCGCTTCAGCAAAACTCATATGATCAGGAATCAGAACGCACCATTCTTCCGGCATAA
>CBDUCT010000279.1:0-5458 GCA_965365715.1 uncultured Cyclobacteriaceae bacterium
TTGTAAGTAGTTTTAAGATACATTGGAATTAAACTGGTCATCCAATCGTTGCAGTGCACGATATCCGGTGCCCATCCCAATTTCTTAACTGTTTCAATTACCCCTTTGCAGAAAAATATGGCTCTTTCATCATTGTCCTCATAAAAATTATTCTCCTTGTCATAAAATACGGACTTCCTGTGAAAATAATCTTCATTATCAATGAAATAAACCTGAAGTTTGGCATTCGGAATTGAAGCTACCTTGATGACAAGAGGCTTCTCCTCTTCACCAACAGAGATATTAATTCCGGATAACCTGACTACTTCATGTAAACGGTTTTTCCTTTCATTGATTAATCCGAATCGAGGCACAAGAATCCGGATCTCCATTCCTTTTTCCTGCATGCGTTGCGGCAATTGCCTTACAAATTCTGCTACTTCTGATGTTTGTAAAAAAGGGTTAATCTCACTCGCAACGTAGAGAATTCGAAGTTTTGACATAATCTATCTATTTGGTTTTTCTATTGAAAAGATTCACAAAGGTACTACATATTCAGCTATTTTAGTACCTAATCAATATTAAAAAAGTAATTTTATCTTTGCAGGCAAGGTGTAAAAACTTGAAAATGAAGGTTATAAACCTGAAATCAGAATTAATCCCAATTCTTCATCAAGAAAGATCAAAAGGGAGGAGAATCGGCCTTGTACCAACAATGGGCGCCCTTCACAGTGGTCATTTATCCCTGGTGGAGGCTTCCATGGCTGAAGCAGATTTTACAGTCTGCAGTATATTCGTTAATCCGACACAATTCAATAATGAGGAGGACCTTCAGAAATATCCCAACACATTTGAGGAGGATATCAGAAAATTGAAAATTGCCGGTTGTGATATCGTGTATGCGCCTCCCCGTGAAGACCTCTACGAAAACGAAACGAAAAGAATAACTGAATTCAGTTTTGGAGAATTTGAACAAATACTTGAAGGAAAATACAGGCCCGGACATTTTGGGGGAGTGGCCCTCGTGGTATCCAAACTCTTTAATATAGTCACACCTGATTTGACCTATTTTGGCCAGAAAGATCTTCAACAGTACCATTTGATCAGGCAATTGATCAGGGACTTATCCTACGACATTGAGATCCGATGCGTTCCTACGGTACGAGAAGAAGATGGATTGGCCATGTCGTCGAGGAACTTACGAATCCCTGTCGAGCTACGCCCACTTGCTGCAACTTTTTATCAATGTCTGATCAAAGGAAAAGAAATGTTAAGAAACGGGGAATCAATATCATCGGTAAAAAGAAAAGTAAGGGAAATATTTACTGAATCAGCTGAACTCAGGCTTGAATATTTTGAAATGATCGATACCGGTAACTTTAAAATTATTGATCAGATTAATAATGAAAATGAAACATCCCTGTGCATAGCCGGTTATCTTAATAACATTAGATTAATAGATAACGTTAGCTATATTTAGTATCTTTGCGGTTTGAAAGGAAAAATCAATATGTTTATTGAGGTATTAAAGTCGAAAATTCACAGAGTAAAAATCACACAAGCTGAACTGCATTATGTAGGTAGTATCACTTTGGATGAAGACCTTATGGATGCTGCCAATATAGTTGAAAATGAAAAGGTACAGATTGTGAATATTCATAATGGCGAAAGACTTGAGACTTATGTAATTAAAGGATTGAGGGGTAGCGGTGAGGTATGTTTGAATGGTCCTGCAGCCAGGAAAGCACAGGTAGGAGATATTATTATAATTATTTCATATGCATCTATGACACCTGAGGAGACAAAATCTCATAAACCAGTGGTTATTTTTCCGGATGATAAGAATAAACTACCCCAGTAAGTCCATTGAAAGTTTTTAAATCAATTCTAAAGTACACTCTTACCCTAATTATAGCTTTGGGTTTACTCTGGTATGTTTTCAGGGATATCAACCTCGGCACACTTTTCGAAAAAGTTAAAAAAGCAGATTTCACTTTCGTATATATATCCATAGCACTATCCCTTATCAGCCATTTCCTGAGGGGATACAGGTGGACATTACTCCTCAAACCATTGAACTACCAGTTAAATTCCTTCCGTGCTTTTATAGCAGTGATGGTAGGATATTTTGCTAACCTGCTCCTGCCCCGGATGGGCGAGATCACAAGATGTGCTATATTAAAGAAAACAGATAATATAGCCATTCCGGCATCCCTCGGGACTGTTATAAGCGAGCGGATAATCGACCTGCTGCTTTTATTACTACTTATATTTTCAACCATCATTATAGAATTTAAAACACTCAAAAACTTCCTGTCGGATTATGTTAATTCGATCATTGAAGGATTTAACCTTGGCAATTACCTGGTTTTGGGAGGTGTGCTGCTGTTTATGATATTTATTGGGATCTATTTATTCAAGAGACATAAAGAATCCATACGTTCTTCAAACTTTTACAAGAAACTAAGACCTATATTATATGATCTGATCAGCGGGTTAAAAAGCATACGGAACGTTAAAGAAAAAACGGCCTTTTTCGTTTCCACGGCTTTGATCTGGATCTTGTATTATTTGATGTCGTATATCATTGTCTTCTCCTTTCCAGAAACTTCCAATCTGGATTTCTTTGCTGGATTGTCTATTTTAATGGCCGGAGGACTGGGTATGGCTGCCCCGGTGCAAGGTGGAATAGGCACCTATCATGCGTTTGTAGGCGGTGTCTTAATGCTGTATGGGATCAGCAAGGAAGATGGTGTATTATTTGCGACCCTCTTACATACCTCTCAATTTGTTTCGATCGTAGTATTCGGGGGCATCAGTTTTATTATCAGTTTGTTCTTACATAAAAATCCAAATGGAAACGAACCGGAAAATATCGCCGCTCAATGAGGGATTAAAGATAATCACTGACTGGAAACAGAAGGGGTTAAAAGTAGTGTTTACAAACGGCTGCTTTGATATACTTCATCTCGGGCATCTGGATTATCTGGAGAAATCGGGAGATCTCGCCGACAAACTGGTTGTCGGCCTGAATACTGACAAAAGTGTACGTCAGTTAAAAGGCCCTGGTCGTCCAATCAATAATGAATATGCAAGGGCGAGGATGTTGGCTGCCATGTCATTTGTCGACCTGGTCATTGCATTCGACGAGGAAACCCCACTTGAGTTGATCAAAAAAGTTAAACCTGATATTCTCGTTAAAGGAAAAGATTATGAGGTCGAAAACATTGTTGGCGCTGAATTCGTAATTGGAAATGGTGGAGAGGTCAAAACGATAGAACTCAAAAAAGGATATTCAACCACCGATATAATTAATAAAATTAAAAAACATTAATATGATCATTGTAATAGCTATATTTTTCATGATTGTAAGTTTTGCAGTCAGTTCAACATTAAAAAGTAAATTCAAAAAGTATTCGAAGATTGGTCTGAAGAATAATTTAACCGGGGCGCAGATTGCTGAATTAATGCTTGCCGACAACGGGATCCGTGATGTGCAGGTAACATCAGTCAAAGGGCATTTGACAGACCACTACAACCCAATGAATAAAACAGTAAATTTGAGCGAGCAGGTATATTACGGAAGAAATGCGGCAGCAGCGGCAGTAGCCTCCCATGAGTGTGGACATGCCGTTCAGCATGCCATGGGCTATGCCCCGCTAAAGATCCGAAGTGCACTCGTACCGATCCAGAATGCAAGCGGAAGAATACTGAATTTCGTAGTATTGGCCAGCATATTCGGTTTCGGGTTTTTGTATGGTTCATTTCCTACGGATCTTGTACTGTTGATAATAATCGGATGTTATAGTGTGCTGACATTGTTTGCTTTTATAACCCTCCCGGTCGAGTTTAATGCAAGCTCCAGGGCTTTGGCCTGGGTACAGGAAAGAAATATTGTCGATGCCTCGGAATATAAAATGTCGAAAGATGCTTTGAAGTGGGCTGCCATGACCTATGTGGTTGCTGCTTTAGGATCTTTAGTCTCGCTCCTTTATTATGTCATGATATTCTTAGGAGGATCAAGAGATTAATTTTATATTGCATACAACACGATAACAAATTTATTTTATGGACTTTTCCCTGAGTGAGGAACATCTGGCCGTTCAGGAAACAGCCCGGGAATTCGCTCACCATGAACTTCTTCCTGACATCATAGAACGAGATGAAAAGAAACAATTTCCTCATGATCAGGTGAAGAAAATGGGTGAACTGGGTTTCATGGGTATGATGGTTGACCCGAAATATATGGGAAGCGGCATGGACACCATATCCTATGTAATTGCCCTCGAGGAGATCTCCAAAATTGATGCCGCTGCTGCCGTGATCATGTCTGTAAATAATTCACTCGTTTGCTGGGGCCTGGAAGAATATGGCAGTGAAGATCTAAAAACCAGATACCTCCCCCAACTGGCTCAGGGCATAGTGTTGGGGGCCTTCTGTCTGTCCGAACCGGAAGCAGGCTCTGATGCAACGGCCATTAAAACCAAAGCGGAGGACAAAGGGGATCATTTCCTCCTGAATGGCGTTAAAAACTGGATCACAAATGGAGGAAATGCATCCGTATATATTGTTATAGCCCAATCTGATCCGGACAAAGGATATAAAGGTATCAATGCTTTCGTGGTGGATAAAGACCTGGACGGCATTCAGGTTGGCCCCAAAGAAAATAAGCTTGGGATACGCAGCTCGGATACACATTCCATCATGTTCAATGATGTTAAGGTACCCAAATCTAATTTATTGGGAGATGTTGGAATGGGATTTAAGATCGCCATGAATATTCTTAATGGAGGCAGGATCGGTATTGCTGCCCAGGCATTGGGTATTGCTTCCGGGGCATATGAACTATCAATTAAATACGCCCTGGAAAGGAGATCTTTTGGGAAGCCCATCTCAGAACATCAGGCTATACAATTCAAACTGGCTGATATGCATGCGGCCATTGAAGGAAGTCGCCTGCTCTGCTATAAAGCTGCCTACCTGAAGGATAAGAACATTCCCTTCTCAAAGGAGAGTGCGGTAGCCAAACTGGTAGCATCACAAACTGCAATGGATGTCGCCGACGAAGCCATCCAGATCCATGGAGGATATGGATATGTTAAAGAATATCATGTAGAGAGAATGCTGAGAGATGCGAAAATCACCCAGATTTATGAAGGGACATCTGAAATTCAAAGGCTCGTAATTGCCCGCGAAATTCTGAAATCTATCTGATTTTTTTATCAATTCTTAGTTAAATACAATTCATAAATACACTTTTGCAAGAATTGCCATTTTTAAATATTTCATCTCAGATATACATATTCCAAAAATTTTTTGTACTTTTACAATATATTACTTGCGTTTTACGTTTTAATTACCGTTATTGTATAACTATTTTTTAAAATTATCCAATTTGAGAGTGGAAGATTTAATTATATTCAAATGGAAGATTATAATAAGATAATTGAATCATTAGGAATAAAGTACAATAAATCGA
>CBDUCT010000280.1:0-5409 GCA_965365715.1 uncultured Cyclobacteriaceae bacterium
CCAAGTGTTGGACCTGAAGAAAAATCTCTCCGAATATCTCTTGTAATATCATTTTTTATCATCATAATGGGGCTTATTATGCTAATTGTAGGTGTTTTTCCTGCGGCCATGTGGGTGACTTCAGCATTCGCCAGTCTCTACCATTCCATTGATCACCAGGAAAAGGTAGAACTTGAAAACGGAAATGGTTCCTGACAATACTGACTTTATATATCAGCACAACAGCTTTTAATTATTTCTCTTTTTAAATAGATTAGTATTCATATGTTCTTAAATGTGAATACTAATCTTTTTGATTCTCTTTTAAAAACGGGAATAATTTTCCTTCTGATACCCACTTTGTTTTCCTGCGGTAATACTCCCGAAAAAGAACCTAAGACGACATCAAGAACAGAATATGTTTACAATGCCGAGGGAATCCTTAAATCAAAAATCATCATTAAAGATGGCAAAGTCCATGGTGAGGCTGTTACTTACTATCCAAGCGGTCAGATCTCTACACTGGTTAATTATATTAATAATAAGAAAGAAGGAATCGAGAAGAAGTACTATAAAAGCGGACAGATATATCGTACAAGACCATTTAAAAACGGCAGTTTAAATGGTACTGAGATCAGGTATTATAAAGATGGCGGGAAAAAGACAGAACAGGAATTTAAGCATAATAACCCTGCCCGCGGATTAAAGGAATATTCACCCGGTGGAAAATTAATAACTGAATTTCCCCGACTCCTGTTTAAGATCATCCACAATAGAGATTATGCCGAACAAGTACTGTTAAACTTCTATATGTCTGATAATAGTAAAAATGCAGACTATTACGTAGGAAAACTGATCGCAAACAAGTATTTTGACAAAGATGCCGAACTTGAATTATCTAAAGAGGGCATTGGTGAAATCTGGCTGAAACCCGGTTTTTCGGGATCCTATAATATCTCTGCTAAATCTGTGAGAGATTCAAGGGGTTTATTTATAACGGAAGCAAAAGTCGTTCTAAAAAACGGAACCATTAAAGAAGTCGTTTACTAATTCAGCATCAGAATTCATACTGAAAATATAAAATTTTCGTTAAATTGTATGCATGTAAAAACCTGTATTGCAATAAGATGAGCAAATCTAACGGAAGAAATGGTCAGAATATATCTAATAAAAAATCCAACAATCTGGATTATGAAAAGGAACTTTTGAATCTACAGATTGAACTGGTTAAGCTTCAGGAATGGGTTAAAAAGAAAAAAGCAAAGATCGTGGTAATATTCGAGGGTCGTGATGCCGCAGGTAAAGGAGGTGTGATCAAGCGTATTACAGAGCGCTTAAATCCCCGTATATGCAAAGTCGTTGCACTGGGTGTTCCAACAGAAAAAGAAAAGACGCAGTGGTATTTTCAGCGATATACATCACATCTACCGGCAGGAGGTGAAATTGTTTTATTTGACAGAAGCTGGTATAACAGGGCTGGAGTTGAACATGTTATGGGTTTCTGTACAGAAAAGGAATACAGGGAATTCTTAAGATCCTGCCCGGAATTTGAACAGATGCTGATACGATCCGGAATTATTCTAATAAAATACTGGTTTTCGGTCAGCGACGATGTCCAGGAAAAACGATTTAAAGAAAGAATAAAAAATCCTCTTAAGCGATGGAAGTTCAGTTTGATGGATATAAAATCCCGTGAAAACTGGGTCAAGTATTCAAAAGCAAAAGATGAAATGTTCCTTCACACAGATACACGCCAGGCCCCCTGGTATACTGTAAATAGTGATAACAAAAAGAAAGCCAGGTTAAACTGTATAGCACATTTGCTCTCAAAAATTCCTTATACATATAAAAAGGAACCACCTATAAAGCTTCCGAAATTGAAGAGAACGGACCAGTACGAGCGTCCGCCGATCAATGAACAGACATTTGTACCTGAAAAGTATTGATTGATCGATACAACTGTTAACCATATTCTTTTTGCTTTATTAAAATAAAAACTCAGGTTTTTATAATTAAATATGGATTGGGAATCAGCAGGGTTTATATTGTCTGTGTTAATTTTAGGTTAAGTTTACTTCAATATATCACATAAAGAATCAATATATATTCATTTTTTTTTAGGAATTAATAAATTTGCAGGCAATAAATTTGAAAATCCCATATCCTGAACAAAAGATTATGAGTAAAAATGTAGAACAATATCTGGAATTTAAAAAAGGAAAAACAAGAATGCCTGAGCATTTAAAGGCAAGAAAGGAAGAAAAGGCGAAGTTGTATGATAACAAATTTATTGAGTTCCTATCCCGTGCTCCTTTCGGTGTCCCGCACATAATGTGGGTTATAATAGCCATTGCTTTTTATTGGTATACGATTACCTCCGTAGATCTATCAGTTACAAACATCATATTATTTAGTGTGATTGGATTTTTCTCCTGGACATTTATGGAATACATCATCCATAGGTTTGTTTATCATACAGAAACGCATTCCGAAGGATATACCCAATTCCAGGAGAGCCTGCATTCCAACCATCACCATTATCCAAAGGATCCTGAGAGACTGGCCATGCCTCCGGTACCTGGATTGGTGCTTGGATCGCTGTTTTTTGGATTCTTTTACCTGATCATGGGTATTTATGCTTTTGCTTTTTTTCCTGGTTTTATGCTTGGGTATGATGCATACATAACCCTGCATTACTATCAGCACCGTATCAAAAGTCCGAAATATAAGCCCTGGAAGAAGCTATGGCAGCACCATAAGGCACATCATTATTCTAATCCTTACAGTGCCTTTGGTGTATCAACACGATTGTGGGATTATGTCTTTGGGACTATGCCTAAGGCTTCAAATAAAAAGAGACAGGTTGAGGTAAAAGCTGCGTAATTTTCTTAAAACAGCCAGAATAGTTTTATGTAAAAACCCGATGTACCATCGCCTAAATTGAAGGACCTGCCATAATCGGCAGAAACAACGAAATTTTCATTCAAACCTACTTTAATTCCTATTCCGGCAGTTGAATGAAAGGATTCAGCACCGGGATTGAAAAACTGATCGAAAGAGCCATCTTCCGGCCAGTCACTAAGATCGCGATCTATGAATTGAACGATCCTTCCCGTATCAAAAAAGAGGTTAGTACCTAAATATAGATTCTGCTTGAAGACTACAGCCCTCAAGAATATCCATCTGAATTCAAAGTTACCAAGTACAAACCCATCCCCCACAACACGGTTCCTTAAAACACCCCGGAGGGATAACTTGCCACCCAGTCCCTGGGATGTTGCAGACCTCATATCAATCGGTACGATATGGGGCTGTATATGAAAAGGAACATCTCCGGCCAGGGTACCCTGATAGGCCAATCGGTATGCAAAGACCAGATCTTTTTTGTGTAATGAAAAATACTGACGATGTATAAAAGTAAATTTCAGAAAGCTTGATTGCCAGTCACCCAGAAATTTCGGCGAATAAGATAGAACCGCTTCGGTCCATATACCTTTTGTCGGGAAAGCATCAAAATCTCTTCCATCATACACTAATCCGCCTTTTAAATAGGTCAACTGGTTTCCATCCGCTTCTGAAGATAATAAAACGTTGTTTTGCTTGTAAAGATCATACAAACCTAGCGTATCAGGTAATATTTCATCAGGGTCTTTGCCTTCATTTAAGCGGTCTATGTCTACCGAGCCAACTTTATTATTGAAATAAGCAAACCCTGCTATCCACTTTAATTTATCATTGTTCTGCATTAGGTTTCCCTGGAATCCCGCCATTATCCTGAACATTTTTCTCTCATGACGATAAAATACCCTCGACCGATATGCCGGGTCGTCTTCATCTTCCCATTCAGGGTTATAGACAGCTTCATAACCATTGAATCCATAAAAGTTAAGCGCCTTTTCAGTAAGATAGCTGACATCGGCAGTAAACCTGATATTTGGGATCAGGTATTCCGAATCATAATAAAACCGGGCAATCATACTTCCTTTTGTAGTATTTGACCATTCCAGGTAAAGGGAATGCCGATAGTCAGGATAAATGGTACCATCCCCGTAATCGAATAAATTAACCAGTGCACCATACTGTAAGCCGACATCCGTATCATATGCCACAACTGGCAACGCACCAAAGGTCCAACCATCCTTAACTTTAGTTTTTGTGGAATCCTTCTTCTGGGCAATAATTGGGTGGATATTACCTATCCAAAAAATGAATCCCAGCAATAAAATAACAAGGTTGACTCTTTTCATAAAATTAAAAATGCATCCTCAATATATAAACTTTCTCGAAATATAAAAAAACATGGATATCAGCACGGCTAATCTGAATACTGCTAAGTAATAAACGAATCCAGGGAACTTACTGAATTTGATGCCGAAAATATTGAGACCGCGGGAAGGATAAACCTGTATGCTGTCGAAGAATATAAATCTAAAAAGAAATCGGAAACCTATAATAGAACAGGATTGCAGATGATAAATTCAGAATTGTAGTATGCTTATTAAAGAAATAATAGGTAATGGGGATCATTTGAAAAGATGTTTTGCAAGATCGTATAGGTGTTTCCTCCATACCTGCCAGACATGTCCCCCTTCACATTCAAACCAGATATGCTCAATACCTTCTTTTCTTAATTGATGATGAAAAGCCAGTCCATTATCATATCTTCTATCTTCTTTACCGTAACCCAGCCAGAGCAATTTCAGTTCCTCATTTAAATTATAGGCTTTATAAACAGATTGCATGTCAAAGCCGCCGGGGTATGAACTCAGAACACCAATAGATCCAAACAACTCCAGATTCGAAAATCCGATACGAATGGCCTGGGCACCGCCCATCGATAGACCTGCCAGGGCTCTGTATTCCCGATCCCTGATGGTCCTGAAATTTTGATCAATCACCGGAATTAAATCATTAAGCAATAAACCCTCAAAATCATTATCTCCCCGGGATGGTCTCTCCGGGTTTTGTGCTCCCGGGATTGGCGCATAACCCTTATCCATTACAATAATCATTGGAATGGCCTGCCCGCTGCTGATAAGGTTATCCATTATAAAATTTGCCTTTCCCTGATATATCCAGGCCATTTCACTTTCACCAGCACCATGCTGCAGGTATAAAACGGGGAATCTAAGATTTAAATCAGTATGATAACCTGGTGGTGTGTAAATCAATGCTTTTCTAATTGAATTGGTAGTTTTCGAATGATACCACTTGGCGCTTACATCACCATGTGGCACCCTGTGGGGCAGATAAAATTCAAGGTTATCGTCCGGAATTTCCAATCCCGAGGTTTCCTTTCCCCATCCAAAATATGTTGGTTGACCTGGAAAATTAACGGCTACACTATCGATAACCAGCTGATAATAATGAAATCCTGCCTCTATGTGTGGTGTAGTTACCTTCCATATACCTTCACGTGTCAGGGTCATG
>CBDUCT010000281.1:0-5378 GCA_965365715.1 uncultured Cyclobacteriaceae bacterium
GAATGGCAAGGAAGAGGAAATAAATCTGAATGATCTGGCAAATATTAATGTAATAGACATCTTCAGCCCGCAACAAATCACACTTCAGGCCATTTTAAGAATGCAGTTACTCTTGCAATCTGCACTTAATGCCAATCAGATGAGCTTCCTGAACAACCTGAGCAATGATTCTTTCTTTGAATCATTGTTTGGTAAAATGGAGGAGGCTGTGTCAGTTCTGGATAAGAATTCAAGATATATCTGGATAAACAATGCGCACGAGGAGATTCTGGGTTATTCTATCCAGGAACTTGTTGGCAGGACGCCGGCTGTCTTTATAACCCAGGAAGATCTGGATAATATTAAAAATTATCTGAGTAAGGAAAAGAAGGACCTTCAGACCAAAACCAAATTCAGGACCAGGGAAGGTAAAGAGATGGAGGTTGAATTAACTGTATTTGAAATTAAAGATCAAAATTCAGGGCAGGTTCGAATGGCTTTCATACTTAGAAAAGCCATGACTGCACAAGATTACAAGCTTCAACTTGCTTTTGCGGAAGACAGATTTAATAAGTTCATAAAGAATATAGATGATTTAATCACGCTTACTGATCCCAATGGAAAGATTTCCTATGTGAGCCCGGGATATCAGGAAATCATGGGTTATTCGGATACAGAATTGATCAATACATTGATCTTCGAGTATATCTTTCCGGAAGACATAAGGACGTTAAAAGGTGAGTATACAAAAGGTATAGAAAAAGGATTTAAAAATCTCCGTTTCCGGTTCAGGAAAAGGAATGGGGAGTATTTATGGATGGAGGCAAGGGGGGAGGGAATTTATGATCCTTATAATGTGAGATCAGGATTAATGCTTGTCGCATCAGTGATACACGATAAACTCATATCTGAGGAGAAATTAAAAGAAACTGAATCAAGATATAAGATACTGGTTGAGCGGATCTATGACCTGATGTTCGAAGTTGATCATCGGGGGATCATTGTAAAAGTAATTGGAAATTCCAAAGAGGTCTTAAACAGAACAACCCTATCATTAATAGGCGAGAAGTTCCTTGATCATATTTACAATGAAGATGTTAAAATTGTCCGGAATAAATTTCTGGAGAAGTCTTCACAATATGAATCAAGAATTGAAATAGAAGAAAGAGGACTTAGATGGTTTGATATATCTCATGAATCCTTTAAGGACTATAATAATAATGAATTAAAAATAATCATTCTTAAGGACATTCATGATAAAAAGAAAATATTGAAGAAGATCCGCGAGAATGAATCCTTATATCATTCTCTGACTGAAAATATACAGGATATTGTCGTACGTATTGACAAGGATCTCAAAATAGTATATGCTAATTCGGCTGCACAATCTCAATTATTTGGTGAAAAGATTCTTAAATCATTTTATGAACTTGATATTGATTCTGCTTCGAGGAGAGCATTGCTTAATAGTATTGAATCTGTAAAGAACACCCTAAAACAGGAACAAATTGAGATCCAGGTAAACCGGTTAAATAAAACCGTGCACTATAACTGGTCAATTATTCCGGAGTTTAATGATCACAGTGAATTTTTTTCATTTCTGATCATTGCAAGAAATATAACGCCTTTTGTTGTCGCCAAACATGAGATCAAAAAATTATATAATATTCTTGAACACAGTACGAATTCAATTCTGTTAACAGACAGGGAAGGAAAAATTGAATTTATTAATTCATCTGTTGAGGCAATATCAGGATATAGCCAACATGAGCTTATTGGCAAGAACCCAAGAATATTCAAATCAGGTAAAACAAATCCCTCAGAATATAAAGAATTATGGGAGACTGTAACGAAAGGGAATACCTGGAAGGGTACTTTCTGTAATAAAAAGAAGAATGGAGAAATTTACTGGGAATTTGCCCTGATTACACCGATTAAGAATATTGAAGGTGAGATTATAAACTTTCTTGCTGTTAAGGAAAATATTACTGAACAGAGGATCACAGAAGATAATCTCAAAAGCAGCCAGGAAAAACTGAATCTTACCTTGGAGGCGGCCCAGGTTGGTACATGGGTTATAAATATTCCTGAAAATATAGTCTACTGGGATGAACAAGTTACCAAACTATGTGGATATACAGTTTCTGAACTTTCGAAGGGAGGAATAGAGAATTTTCAAAAATTTATACATCCCGAAGATATGGACCGCGTTAAGCATTCTTTTAAACAAAGCCTTGAAAATCATGATATCCTGGATATAGAATTCAGAGTTGTCACAAAGCTCGGCCTGATAAAATATGCTTTTGCCAAAGGTCAGGTTATCAGGGATGAGGATGGTGAGCCCATAAGAATGGATGGGATTTCAATGGACATTACCAGTCAGAAAACCATTGAAGACAATCTTAAGATGAGAAATGAAGAACTTAATCAGTTCGTATATAAAGTATCTCATGATTTAAGGGCTCCATTAGCTTCCATTCGTGGAATTATTGAACTTGAAAAACTTCAAAATAAGGACAACACTCAGTTTAAGTACCTGCACTTAATAGAAGACCGGATATCAAACCTTGATCAGTTTATGCGAAATATATTAAGTCATTCCAGGAACCTGAACATGAGTGTGAAATATAAAAAGATAGATTTTAAGCAGATCACTGATGATTGTTTCAAAGAATTGGAATTTCTTCGAAATGCCCTGAATATAAAGAGAATAGTTAAAATATCCAGGTCTAACTTTTACAGTGATGAATCAAGGTTATTTGAGATATTCAGAAATCTTATCTCTAATTCAATTAAATACCTGGATTACGACAAAACTGAACCTTTTATAAAAATCAGTGTAAAAAGCAACAGTTCAAAAGCGATCATTAATTTTGAGGATAACGGAGTTGGTATTGATCCTGTCCTTCAGGAGTATATATTTGACATGTTTTACCGGGCTAATGAAAAATCTGACGGATCTGGAATTGGGCTATATATAGTCAAGCAGGCAGTAGATAAACTAAATGGTTCCATTACCGTTAAAAGTAAGAAAGGCGAAGGTACCAGGTTCCAGGTCACTATCCCAAACGCTGATGCTCAGAGCCTGAACTGATTCATTCATCCTTGAATTTATTAACAAATAGCCAATGCCTGAATCCCTTATTTTAATACCTGATATTAGTGGATTTACAGAGTTTGTCAATAATACAGAGATCTCCCATAGTCAGCATATCATATCCGAGTTACTTGAATTACTTATTAAGTCAGATCATTTGGACTTGGATGTGGCTGAAATTGAAGGTGATGCAGTATTGTTCATTAAAGAAGGATCTGTTCCCTCTGTTAACGACCTGATAGACCAGGCAGAAAAAATGTTCCTCCAGTTTCATAGACATCTTAAACAATATGATTTACAAAGAATATGTAATTGCGGGGCTTGTTCCACTGCATCTGGTCTCTCCTTGAAGATCATAGCCCATGCACGTGAATTAAGTTTTACCACCATAAATCAAATAAGAAAACCCTTTGGACCAGGATTGATCACAGCACATCGTTTGCTGAAGAATTCAATACCCGGACATGAATATCTATTATTCTCAGACCACTTTACAAAAGAGATCGATTCTGCTGATTTTAGTTCCAGATCATGGGTAAAATTCAGTAAAGGTGTCACCGAATATAAAGACCTGGGTAAAATACACTATGATTTCATTCTATTAAATCAACTTAAAGAAAATATAGACCAAGTTGAACCTATCCAGATGGTACCACAGGATTCTGATCCCCTGACATTTGAAGGAGTCATAGAACGATCACCGGATATTGTATTTGAAGTGATCTCGAATTTAGATTACAGGCTCTTCTGGAGCAAAGGGATTAAAGAACTTCACTATGACAGAAATAAGATTAACCGTGCGGGGATGAAGCATGTTTGTGTTTTTTCCGGATCACAGGTTGAGATCGAAACCTTAAAGAGTGATTCCCGGGAAGGTGAATTGATCTACGGTGAAAGAATAAATGAAGCGCCGGTTGTAAGGGATATAGCTACCTATTTTATTCTGGAGAAACATAATGGCTCAACCCTGGTAAAAGTGAAGATGTATTTTAATCCACCTTCCTTTCTTGGTCGATTGTTATTACCCTTAGTTAAGATGAATACAAAAAGAATATTCAGAAATAATTTTAAAATGCTTAAGGAATACTGTGAGAAAAATACTGATATAATCAGTCTCACTAATAGTTAATTGGGATGCTTACTATAGTCCTGTCCCATGCAAGAATTAATTCCATTCTGTTTTCTGATGTCTTGGTCGCTGAGATAGTAAACTGTTCAATAAGATCCGATCCATCATTTGATGGGATTTCCAAAACTAGGACGTCGAGATCATAATCTGGTTCCCCATATCCCCATTTACCCAATTCACTGTTAAAAGCAATAGTCCAGTCGCTTTTGCCGGGAACTGTATAGAACCTGTATCTTCCGGCAGGTAATGAATTCCCATTTATGCTTATGTCTTTATTGAATTCAACCTCTGTAGCTTCATTTGCACCTGTTCTCCAGTATTCACCAAATGGCAGAAGGGCACCTTCTGACTTCTCACCAAATATCAAGCGGCCTTTTTTGTATGGCCGGCAATATTCAACAGTCAATATTAAATCTCCATCGGTATATTCCAATTTTTCAGCCGGGCTGTGTGATTTGGTGGTCAGCATTATATATGCTACAAATCCAGCCCCGATCAATATAATTCCCAGAAATATAAGTAGTATTATCTTCTTCAGTTTCATAGTATTTTTGTTAAGCCAAATTGAAAATTATTCATTTTTTTTCTAATCACAAACCAATATCAGATTATAATTCTTTTTAAAAGACGGTAATATCACCTGAATATATTATTTTGACGTTTACCGGTATATTTTGTTCATTCGCCGAATATTCTTAGAATGAGGTGTTTTCCTATCGTATATTTGATCAGAACTTAAATTTATTTTACGATGTCACACGAAACTAATAAACGCGTTGTACTTGCAGGATTTCTGATTGTTATTGGATTTTTCTGGATATTCAAGAATTTTGGTTTGATACCGGATTTTATTCCTCATTATCTCTATTCCTGGGAAATTGTTTTTGTATTTATCGGGTTATTCATTCTACTAACCAAAAGAGCTATTGTTCCCGGATTAATATTTATCGGTGTTGGGTTGTTTTTAATTCTACCGGATATTCCTCAATTTCATTTTATACAGATATGGATGCTATGGCCTGTATTGCTCATTGCTATTGGGATGTCACTATTATTACAGAACCGTTCAATTCCAGATGATGGAAGACCCCGAAATAAGGATGAATCCAGGGATGATTATGTTGATGAGGTTTCTATTTTCAGTGGGGGAGAAAAGATAATAACTTCGAAGAA
>CBDUCT010000282.1:0-5367 GCA_965365715.1 uncultured Cyclobacteriaceae bacterium
GGCTTCATAGACACACCGCTTGACGATATCTGCAAAATCCCTGAAGTGGGCATTACAAGGGGTAAGATCCGACCATGTATTACATATACCTATTACCGGCCTGCCACGGAACATGTGATCGGGATGGCCCTGGTTACGTAACCAGCTTCGATGAACAAAACCCATTTTATCATCATCCCCAAACCATTCTTCACTTCTGAGTTTCTTTTTATTTTTTTCCATTTCAGATTAAAATACCCTTACCATCCAGGAATCCACATATCACTTCTTTCAAGTCCGCATTCTTCGATTGCTTCCAGACAATACGTAAGGTTGCCTAATTTTGAATCGATGTTGTTGGTTCCAAAAGTAAATTTAACCCCCATTTCTTTTCCCAGTTTTACAAAAGTGTAACTTGGCATTTTAAGGAGGGCACTGATCTCAATAGCTACTTCATTATCTATAGCAGCCTGGATCACCTTCCTCATTCTGGGTTCTGTCCACAATGCATTATATTGATCGACAATAGGATCGGGAAGATAGGTTGCATTAACATATATATCGATAGGTTGATCATTTAATATGGTCACGATATAATCCACAAGTTTATCCATAAATGCCTCAGGATCAGAAAAATCCAGACGTTCCAGCTGATCGGCCATCCACATCTGAACGGGATTCCCGTCCGTATCGACAAAAGTCATGGCATCGGAAAACACATAATCAAATGTACTGACCGCATCCATTGAAAATATATCCACCCACTCGCGTCCTTCTGCCTGCATGGCATTAAAAGCCGGAACATTTTGAACTGTTTCTATGTAATCAAGGAGTTCCTGATCGTTGTTAATGGGAAAATTCTCAGCTTTACCGCAATTGATGGCTATGCCATAATCTATGCCCTTATATCTTGACTGGGATAATGCTTCTTCCATGGTCAGGTCACCCTTCAGATGTACGTGCAGATCCATTATCGGAAATCCGGAAGCATGAAGTTTGGCAATAGTCTCTTCAAGATCAGGATCAAGGCGTCTTTGTTTAAATTCGAAAGCAGCATCATCTGGCAATGTTTTCACCATAATATTTTTGTAGTGTACTCTGCTTCCCGGATCATGCCCCTGCAAAGCAAAGGTCCCTTCGCTCAAAACCCTATCCTTCATGCCTTCAGGACGGTATGGATTCTCGGGTTCGGTATAATCAGTGACCAACTGGTCATTAACACTGATCTGGACCCGGTTTCCTTTGACCACGACATGCATGGTGAACCATTCATTGTCTCCCACCGTGGTCAGGAATTTGTCTCTTATTGCATATAAACCAGCTGTTTTCCTCAGTTCAGGTGCCTCAGGATTTCCTACGAAGGTATTGTTGACCTGAATTTCATAACCTTTTGAAGGCCATCCCTCCTCCTGAAATTGAGTATGTATGTATATGCCGGAATTAGAGCCGGGCATAGTCATAACATCTGCTTTAAATTCAAAATTTTTGAATATACCCTTATTTACATCTCCAGTATAAAATAAATGGGATCTCTCCCCTTCACATACCAGGTTCCCGTCTTTTACGGACCAGGTATCAGCATTTTCAGTGGCTGTCCAACCTTCCATGGATTGACCATCAAATAACGAGATCCAGTCCGATTCAGTATCAGAAGGTTGACAGTTGACCAGCAGAATTGCGGTGAGTAATAAAATCAATAAATTTTTCATATGTTCGGTGTTTTATAAAAGTTGCAGCCAATTCTAAGGTTACAACCTGTAAATTAAAAAGTTCGATATGGCCCCGAAATATAACATAATTTTAAACATATTGCCTCAAAGCCATCTTAAAATTTACCCACCTAATCATAAGGTGACTTACATCACTGGCAGGAAGGATATAACCACTTCACGAACGTAATTACCGGTCATATTGTCCAGAAAAAGCAAAAGTAGTTCCTGTAATCGATAATTATCCAACAGACAGCTACAAGGCTATGACACCGGAATCTAAAAGAAAAAATATGGAATCCGTTAACAAGCTCTGGATAGCCATCAGGCTACTTGCTACAGGGGCTTTAAAGCCGGAGCGTGGACAGTGATATGTATTCGAAAATGGGTCTAGAAAAGCATAAAAAAGGCCACTATTCAGCGGCCCCGATTCTTTAAGTAAAAAAGACTGCCCCAATCGGAACAGCCTCTAACTTTATCTGACAAACAGAAGTTCTCTGTATTTTACGAGTGGCCAATCATCATTATCGACAAAAAGCTCAAGCTTATCCACGTGATAACGGATGCGCTCAAAATACTTTTCTTTTACGTTATCGCAATACTCAATAGCTCGGTCATAGGTGTCTTCAATTTTATTGATCCTTCTTCTTTCATCGATCATTTCATTGACTCCAACTTTGATAGCTTCAATATGCTTGGAGATCTCCGTAATTGTTTTAATAACAGCTGCGCTGTCAATACCAATTCCTTTGAGACCGTTAGCATTTTCAATCAGTTTATTCTGATACGAAACAGAAGTTGGAACAATATGATTTAATGCCAGGTCTCCCATAACTCTTGATTCGATCTGAATCTTCATTATATAATTCTCGAGCATCGTTTCATTTCTGGCTTCCAGTTCCCTTTCATTCAGGACACCGTTTTTCACGAAAACATCTTTGTTTTTCTTATCGAGATAAGATTTTAATGCCCTTGGTGTATTCGTGATATTCGATAATCCTCTTTTCTCAGCTTCCTTTACCCAGGCCTCAGAGTAATTATCTCCTTCAAACCGTATCTTTTTTGAAGATTTTACATAGTCCCTCAGCACACTGATAATAGCCAATCTCTTCTCAGAACCTTTCGCAATCCTGGCATCTACATCTTTTTTAAACTGCATGAGTTGCTCAGCTACAATCAGGTTCAATACAGTCATTGGAGAAGCAACATTGGCTTCCCCACCTACTGCCCTGAACTCAAATTTATTACCAGTAAAGGCAAATGGTGAAGTTCGGTTACGATCGGTATTATCCAGTATAATTTCCGGGATCTTTTCAATACCGAATTTCATATACATGTTATCACCTTTTTTGATCTTTATATTACCACTATGTTCTAAATCATCGAGTACAGCAGTAAGTTGTGACCCTATAAACACAGACATGATGGCTGGTGGTGCTTCATTGGCACCCAGTCGATAATCGTTTCCTGCAGATGCAACACTGGCTCTAAGCAGGTCAGAATATTCATAAACCGCCTTTATAGTATTTACAAAGAACACCAGGAATTGGAGATTTTCCCTTGCGCTGCTACTTGGCTGGAACAGGTTCACACCAGTATTTGTGATCAGTGACCAGTTATTATGTTTACCTGTACCATTCAGGCCAGCAAATGGCTTCTCATGGAACAACGCCCTCAGGCTATGCCTTTCAGCTACCTTCTGCATTGTATCCATCATGAGCTGGTTATGATCTGCAGCAACATTCAATTCTTCGAATAAAGGTGCTACTTCAAATTGACCCGGAGCAACTTCATTATGACGTGTGCTTACTGGAATCCCAAGTTTATGACATTCGATCTCAAAGTCCCTCATAAAATTATAGATACGGGGAGCTATGGAACCAAAGTAATGATCATCCAATTGCTGTCCACGGGCCGGATTATGGCCAAAAACAGTCCTGCCACCCATGACCAGGTCAGGTCTTGCGTAGTATAAGGCCTTATCTATTACAAAATACTCTTGTTCACATCCCAGGCTGGCATTCACTTTGGAAACATCCCTGTCAAAATATTTACATACGGCAGTGGCTGCTTTATCAACCATTTCCAATGCCTTTAATAAAGGTGTTTTATTGTCAAGCGCTTCACCGGTGTAGGAAATAAATACAGTAGGTATACATAATGTATTGCCCCAGATAAAAATTGGTGAGCTTGGATCCCAGGCGGTGTATCCCCTTGCTTCAAAGGTACTTCGTATACCGCCACTGGGAAAGGAAGAAGCATCGGGCTCCTGCTGAACCAGGGCACTGCCCTTGAACTTCTCAATCTTTTCAGTACCATCAAAAAAAGTATCATGCTTTTCAGCAGTTGCACCTGTGAGTGGTTGGAACCAGTGTGTGTAATGGGTGATCCCTTTTGTCATTGCCCATGTTTTTACAGCCGCCGCAACTGCATCTGCTGTTTCGGTATCAATCTTTTTCCCTTTGTCAATATAGTAATTGACTTTCTTGTATACGTCAGGAGATAAAGTTTCCTTCATCCGCTCCAGCCCGAATGCATTTACTCCAAAATAATCAGATATTTTATTCGATGGAGCTACGACCTCCGGAAAAACGCGATTACCCGCTTGCTCCAGAGATTTAAAACGAATTTGTGCCATAGTTTATTTAGTAATCTTAGTTATAAAATAATTAATTTTTTTCTTCTTTAGTTGTCAAATTATCAGTGTTATTGACATTTTATTAGCATTATTATAAAATAATAGCTGATTTCTGAGATATCCTATCAATTTGCTGGACAAATATATACCTTTTTATGTAAAAATAAATTTTTTGACATTTTTTTTATGCACTTTTTTTATTTATTACGCATTTCTATCATTTTTACCCCTAATTCTGTAGTTATTTTTTCCATTTTGCTGTTAATTGCCTCAAAGTGAGCTATCCACGTTTTTTTCTTGTTATCGGTGTAGTATTTTTCAAGAGGGTATTTTTTTGAGCTTTTCGGCACGAACACGCCAAAGCGGTTTCTTGCATATTTTATGAATTTGAAGTTGTTGATTGTGTATTCATGTTTTGAGTCTTTGACACTTATCTTAATATCGGCTATTATTACACCATCAACCTGTTTAGTAAGGGCAGGTTTAACTATGAGATAAAAACCAAACTGGTGGGACATTGCTGTCAGGTTCTCATTGACCTGCACATCCTTAGTCAGCTGATCAGGAACGGATAGGGTGTTAAGGTATTTTATTGCGTTATCCCAGAGGGTCAGGTACGTTATTGAGTCTGTATCGACCGAACTGGTATATTCCACCATACCCTGATCATTTACCGGCAATGTAATGGTTTCGGTTTGTCCGGCGGCATAATGTGAATATATCAATATAAGGAAAATTAGGAAAGGCCCGGTGAGGGCCTTTCTTTTTCCTGTTGTAGCCATACAATTAAAAAGCATAGATTGCTGCCAGTAGAATTTGTGAAGCCGAAGAGGCGGGATTAGCATCTCCATCTACAAAGAAATCAGATGATCCGCTGTCCAGTCTCCATTCTGCAAGGAACCGCATCGGGCCCATTTGGAAGTTTCCTGTAATAGTGTTAGCAAAAACATTTTCATCAGATACCGAGGATTCTCCACTTCTAATTTTGAAATATTCCGGCCTCCATCCCAGCGAGAACAGATCTGAAAATGCAAATTGAGG
>CBDUCT010000283.1:0-5358 GCA_965365715.1 uncultured Cyclobacteriaceae bacterium
AAATAACCCCCGTCTTTAAACCTGATCTGGGAAAATATCGGCTATTTTTTCTTTCTGAACTCTACCAGTATCAGCTACTAAATCGGATTTTTAGACCAAAATCCCTACTTAAATTTATATTTTCCCGGCATAGGTACCGACGCCACAGGAAGATCCCCGAATTCATACTTGTCCAGGGTGAAATCCTGTTTGGTTGTCATCATTTGATCCCAGGTTATTTCCTGGCCGCTGTAAACAGCCTCCCTTCCCATAATGGCCGTCATAGTTGATTCTGCCATTTGTTTTGCTTCATTGACGGGCTCCCCGATCCGTATGCTGTGGATCAGATCATCATGCTCTGTCTGATAGGCATTATTTTTATCTCCACGATATCGCCATGCATCGCCATCCTTTATGGTTATGCCAGTGTGCTGATATGAAAAATGTCCACGGCCTTTGGCTCCGATAAATACGTCGTCTATGTAGTTGGCACAGCCATTGATCTGCCGGTCCAGACAGAATATGGTTATGTCATTCGGGTATTCATATTGAACAGAATAGTGATCATACGCATTGCCAAATGTGCTTCCGGTTCTTACCTGTCGTCCGCCCAGGCCAATTGCTTTGGTCGGTGTGGACTGGCAGACCCAGTTCATCAGATCTATGGAATGTATGAATTGTTCCACGAAAATATCACCCGACAGCCATTCATAATACATCCAGTTCCTGAGCTGGTTTTCCATGTCTGACCATTCAGGTTTTGGCTCCAGGTACCAGAGCTCACCGATCAGCCAGCGTGAGACTCCCGATCGTAAATCACCGATCTCACCTTCATGGATGCGTTTTACTACTTCTCTGAATGAATTATCACTCCGACGTTGTGTGCCCGTTCCAATGGCAAGGCCTTTCTTTTTAGCTATTTCGCCGGATTCTATGATTGAATGCACTCCATTGGTATCTACCGCGGCGGGTTTTTCGATGAATACATTTTTACCGGCTTCAACTGCAGCCCTGAGTTGTACGGGACGAAAATGTGGAGGAGTAGCCAGGATAACATAGTTGATCTCAGGGATCTCCAATAGCTTTTTGTATGCATCGAAACCAACAAAGCAATGCTCGTCTTTGATCTCCATACCTACTTTCTTAAATTGTTCACGGCTGGATCTCAACCGGTCTTCCAGTGCATCCGCCATCGCCACGATCTTCACATTTTTCTGGGTGGCCTGGGCACCCTCTACCGGATTTTCGGTGTGATATCCTGAATCCGGGTATATACTGTTGGTGGCAGCATGAACAGCATCCAGGGCTGCACCGGTTCCCCGGCCGCCGCAACCGATCAGACCTATATTTATCTGCTGGTCAGGAGCAGCATGAGTTGTAATGATAGTAGGGATGTTTAGGGCAACCGTTGCACCGGCAACATGTAAACCGGATTTTCTTATAAACTGCCTGCGGGAGACGTTTGAGGATTTTGTTTTTTTCATAATAAAGTAGTCTTAATATTGTTTCTGTTTTGTATTAATTCCTGATTCTTGTTCATTTTAAATTTGCTATCCCTGATTTATTTATAGCAATGCTCCAATATAAAAAAAATTTTACTTGTATTAAGATCTATTCCAGCATCACGGCGCTTTTCCTGGTCATAATCCATTCTTTCTTTTCTTCATCATACATCCCAAAATTCGATCCCATCAAATTCCACATCGACCAGCTCATTTCGTATTTTTCCATTTGTTCACGGGCACTTCTCAGCCAGCGGGCGGCAGATTCCTCATCTGCAGCCTTGTTCACTCCAAATTCACCCAGGAAAAGTGGGCGATTATGTTTTTTTCCCCATTCTGCTGCAAATTTAAATTCATCCTCAAGTGCCTGTATCTCTTCAGGCGATGCAGGCCAGATAACGCCGGTCTCCCTGCCGGACACCCCCTGGTGAGTAAATGCATGGGGATTATAAAAATGTATTTCCACAATTATATTCCGGTCCTCTTCAGGCAGTTTAAGCGTTTCCAGTTCATAGATCTTGTTCCAGTTACCCGGCCCGATGACCAGGGTTCGTGACGGATTGGATTCGCGAAGAATTTCATAGACATCCATTAGAAAGTAATTCCATAGATAAGGCGTCAGGTTATTATTGGGTTCATTCAATAACCCGAAATAGACATTATCGGGATAATCTTTATAATGCTCTGCCATCTGGCGCCAGGTTTCCACAAATATATCATGCAGGGCCATCGGATCTTTGCCCATAACCCGGTACTGGTGCTGGTCGATGATAACCGTAAATCCTCTGTCCAGGGATTCCTTGATCAGCCAGTCGAGGCGTTCAAAAAACTTCTCAGAGAGTGTATAGGGTGGATTTTCTTCAGCATGGAGATATGGCCGGGTATTGATACGGACTCCTTTCAGCCCCAGGGCTTTCATCTTTTCAAGTTCTTCTATCTCCCGTTCTTCATCCCAGGTATCCCAACGATAAAGGATGCTCCCAACGTTTGCACCGCCACCGAGCCTTTTATTCTGTTCAAAGGCATCCGGAATCTGGAGATCTTTTTCAACAGGTTTGTGTGATTGACACTTCGCCACCAAAAGGACAATAATTAACGATAAAAAAACGAGATATATCTTATTGGCGATTTTTGTAGTATCCATAATTTAAAAAGTATCCAATATTGAACAGAAAAAAGTGAAAATCCCTGATATAAATGTAAGTGGATAATTAGTCAAAGTCCATAACAAGGCATTATTATGTTCGTATGGAATGAAAAATTTTCAATTTCCCAAGGATACGCTTATGGCCATTTCCAAGAAAATTATTGGTTATACTTGCTTTAGATTTGGAGCTTTATGCCTGATGCTCATATCTTTGCAGGATATTTGAAATAAATTAAGCGGATTATGCCATTATACGATTACGAATGTCCAGCATGCAGTACAGTGAAAGAGGTACAACATTCGGTCAGTGAAATTGGAAAAATTGAAATCCTCTGCGATGATTGTAACACGCAAATGAAAAAAATGCTATCCCTGCCAGCCCTAATTGGTTTTGATAGTGTAGGACGAAGCCGGAGCAGGAAGGATAAAGAAGAATCTTCGACAACAGGATCTTCAACAACAGGATCTTCAACAGCAGGATCCTCTAAAACAGGATCTCCAAAATCGGAATCGCAAAAGAAGGAACCTGCCTCTAAAACTACTCCCAAAACCGATAGTCAGACATAATCAAATTCGCTTATATTTTTTTATGCCTATTCATGAATTGTGGGTAGTAATCAGGAATAAACCAGATAAAAAGACCGGAAAGTGATTAATTAATAGGTTGTCTATTTTATAGTTTCCAGATTATAAATTCCGGATAATTCAAACTTTAAATAGTAAAAAACCATAATTAAAATATCTCCTTTAAAAAAATATGATCATATTTGAGCGTAATTTTTTACAATTGCTGATTCCCGTTTTTTCGGTCCGGGACTTTCAGTCTTTTTTTGAGGGTAACCGTTATTTCACATTCTTATAATTTGAATAAATTCATTTTTAAACGCACATTTTTAGTGATTTGAAACCTAATTAATATATTCATGAAAACAATAAAATTTTTTAGCGGTCAGGAACTGCCGGTCGAACTTCATAAAGTCAGAATAGTCCAGAAACTATTTTTAAAACCAATTGAAGAACGTTTCGAAGCCATTGAGGAAGGTGGTTACAATACTTTTTTACTGAACACAAAGGATATCTTCCTGGATATGCTTACCGATAGCGGTACCAACGCGATGAGTGATAACCAGGTTTCTTCCATGTTACAGGCGGACGATGCTTATGCCGGTTCACAAAGTTTCTACAGAATGGAAAGTGCATTGCAGGAGGTTTTCAATAAAAAAATGCTCCTTCCGGTACACCAGGGTCGTGCGGCTGAGAACATAATATCTCAGGTATTCATAAAAGAAGGGGATGTGATACCCATGAACTACCATTTCACAACCACCAAGGAACATATGGAGATCAATGGTGGAAAGGTACTTGAGATCTATACGGATGAAGCTTTGAAGATCAAGAGCGATTTTCTCTTTAAAGGGAATATTGATATTCAAAAATTGAAAGATGTGATCGCCGAATATGGTAAGGATCGAGTAGCATTTATCCGTATGGAAGCTTCCACAAACCTAATCGGTGGCCAGCCTTTCTCCATACAGAATATGAGGGAAGTTCGAAAGATAGCTGACGAACATGGACTTATGGTCGTATTGGATGCCAGTCTTATCGGAGAGAATGCTTATTTTATTAAAGAACGGGAAGAAGAATTTAAGGATGCCAGTATTAAAGAGATCCTGCACACCATGACCGGTCTGGCCGAACTGGTTTATTTTTCAAGCCGTAAGGTTAGCTCTACCCGTGGAGGTGGCATTTGCACAGACGATAATAATATTTTCCTGAAAATGCGGGACCTGGTTCCTTTATATGAAGGATTCCTGACCTATGGGGGTATGTCGGTAAGGGAAATTGAAGCTATGGCAGTAGGGCTTTATGAAACCACTGATGAGACAGTCATTAATCAGTCTCCTTCTTTCATTAAATTCGCGGTTGAAAAGCTTGATTCTCTGGGTGTTCCAGTGGTAATGCCGGCCGGAGCCCTGGGGTGTCATGTGGATGCCAAAGATTTCCTTTCCCATGTACCCCAGGAAGAATATCCTGCCGGTGCATTAGCGGCCGCATTGTTTATTGTTTCAGGTTGCCGCGGCATGGAGAGGGGAACCATATCCAGTGTACGTGATGAGAACGGAAATGATATTTTGGCGGATGTGGAATTGTTGCGCCTGGCTTTCCCGAGAAGGGTATTTACCCTATCTCAAACAGAGTATTTGATTGACCGGGTGAACTGGTTGTATCAGAACCGGGAGTTAGTCGGTGGATTGAAATTCGTTGATGAACCACCGGTATTGCGGTTCTTCATGGGCCGTCTTGCACCAACCTCAGATTGGCCACAAAAGCTGATCGCCAAGTTCAAGGAAGACTTTGGAGATTCCTTATAATTTTGATGTGTGATTTAAAAGCCGCGAATGTCAGTCTACTGGTATATCTGCGGCTTTTTTGATTTCAGTTGGTAGAAGTGGCATTGTTATAAACTTTTCACAAAACAAACAGTGATTTCATCCTGAAATCGAGTTCAATGTTACTCAAGTAAAAAGAATGTCGATTCAGCCCTAATGCGCATCCTGATAATGTGCTTTCAACACATCCTCACCAAAATCATTCGACAGGTCCCGAACCACGGAATGTACATGATTGGCATTATTTTGAATATTGTCATATTCGATGAGTAACATGGGCCCCTGAATGCGATAATAATGACCAATGCCAGGTTTTAAGCTCCCCGCCCAGCCAAATGAA
>CBDUCT010000284.1:0-5354 GCA_965365715.1 uncultured Cyclobacteriaceae bacterium
ACCAGGGCCGTGGCCAACATCATCCAGATATTATTGGCCGTGAACAAAGCATTACTGGAAGCCGCCGCTTCATCACGTGTCACACTCGCAACCTCCTGCACTGCCGTCACACCACTTGCGCCCATCTCAGATAACATACCTGTGATCAGGGGCATTGAAAGAAATTCGGTAAAAAGTTTTTCCATTACATATAGTTTTTAAATTGAACATAAATTCCATTGCACTCATTTGAAACTTTGCCAAAAGGGGTAAATTTCAAACTTCAAATATTACTTGGTTACAGATCCGGATCGTCATCCAGATGAGGCAAAAATATGTAAGGGTAACAGAATTTAAAAATATTGTAATATTTATACATTTTTTATATTATTACGTCAATTATTTAGAATTTTATTGCATTATTTATTTTTTAAAAGCTTATACATTAATATTTTCGCAACTTATTTTGAAAAGTGCACAATAACGGACATATATTTTATTGTATTTTTTATATATTTTATTATCTTTTTTTAAGTATTTTATATTATTATAATTTATATATAGCATATTATAGTTTTAATGGGTCTTTTTTAACCCTATTATTATTTATTTATTGTTTTTATAATTTTTTTATGTTAATCTTAATGCACTATAAATTGCTATTATTGCAATTTATAATTTTTTAGGATATTTATCTTTTGTATTATGATATTTGTATTATTGGCCCCATTTTTCCACCTTTATATGGAACTTCTACAAAATCATGAAAAAAATTTCCATAATTGGATCCGGCACCATGGGTAATGGGATAGCCCATGTATTCTGCCTTAACGGATACCGTGTAAACCTTATTGATATATCCCAACAAGCTCTGAATCAGGCCGTTAACACCATAAATCTTAACATGGATCGCCAGATCAAGAAAGAAACAATAAGCGAAGAAGACAAAAAAAGGGCAATGGATAACCTGGAAACGGGTACACACCTGGAACAAGGTGTTGAATCGGCTGACCTTGTTATTGAGGCTGTTATTGAAAATATTGATATCAAAAAGGAGATTTTTATGAGCCTCGATAGTTTCACCCCGGAAGAAACCATATTGGCCTCCAATACTTCCAGCATTTCTATTAGTCAGCTAGCATCTTATACGGCCAGGCCAGGTAAGGTTATTGGCATGCATTTTATGAATCCCGTTCCCATGATGGAACTGGTTGAGGTGATCAGGGGATATAATACCTCTGATAACACAATAAAAACGGTAATGGATATATGCAGAAAAATTCAAAAAATCCCGGTTGAGGTTCAGGACTATCCCGGATTCATCGCGAACCGTATACTTATGCCCATGATAAATGAATCTATTTATGCCCTGCAGGAAGGTGTTGCAGGCGTATCAGAGATCGATACCATAATGAAGCTGGGCATGGCGCACCCAATGGGGCCTTTGCAACTGGCCGACTATATCGGCCTGGATGTTTGCCTTTCAATACTGAAGGTCATGTTCAACGGTTTTGGAGATCCCAAATATGCACCATGCCCTCTGCTTGTCAATATGGTTCAGGCTGATCATCTTGGAAGAAAATCAGGAGAGGGATTTTATTTATGGGAAGCCGGCAAGAAGGAACTTGTTGTATCCCCAAGATTTCAACCCAGATCACCCAGCTGAGGACGCAGGATGATTTCCTCAACAACAGTCCTGGATGATATTTCGTAAGCATTCCAGACCGCCGATGCCACATCTTCAGGTTTCATGAGCCGCTCAGGGGGCAGATCTGCTCCCTCCCAACTGGAAGTATAGGTTGCACCTGGCAAAACGGCCGTTACCCTTACATTGTGTTCCTTCATTTCTTCCCTCAATACCTGGGTCATGCCATACATAGCATATTTGGATATGCAATAAGACCCCCCGTTAACGTAAGGCATTATGCTTGCCGTTGAACAGATATTAAATATATGTCCACTTTTATTCTTAACAATATCTCCTATTAGTCCGCGCGTCAGATGATAAGCACTATGCAGATTTGTTTCCAGCATTTGATCAAAAACCCCTTCGGGTTCTGTGGATATCGACCCGGGCTGGAAAGTCCCGGTATTATTGATCAACACATCCACGGGTCTGTGGAAGGAACTGATGAACCCGACAAAACCATCTACCTCCATTCGGTTCCTCAGATCGGCCTGATACCCCTTGATCTCACTGGATACACCCTGTGAATGGATCTCCTCGATCAGTTTGTCAATATCCTGCTGATTACGTGAACAGGTAATAATATCAAACTCCTTCTGTGCAAAATTTTCAACAATTGCCCTTCCAATACCTTTTGTTCCTCCGGATATTACCAATAATTTTTTCATATGTAAATTTTAGTTTAAAATATGAATTATGTTTTTAAATTTACGCTATGAAGATAATCGGAAAATATTTTATTTTTCTACATTCCCTGTTTATAAAAAGAGAATCTTTCAATACTTATATTCGTCTGACACTCGATGAATGTATAAAGGTAGGTATCGATTCTATCTTTATTGTGGTGATCATCTCCACTTTTATAGGTGCGGTTACTGCAGTTCAGACCGCCTATAATTTTGTTACTCCCTTGATCCCGAGATATGTGATCAGCCTGATAGTAAGGGATATGACCTTGCTGGAATTGGCGCCTACAATCACCGCTATTGTCTTTGCGGGAAAAGTTGGATCCAACATTGCAGGAGAATTGGGGACGATGCGTATTTCTGAGCAGGTCGATGCACTGGAGGTGATGGGCATAAATTCTTCCTCCTTTCTGGTTTTGCCCAAGATTCTCGCATGCGTTTTAATGTATCCTCTTCTGGTGATCCTGGCAGGGAATTTATCCATTTTGGGAGGATATATCGCAGCAACACTTACCGGGGAAATGACTCCAAGCGAATATGTTTATGGTATTCGTGTTGACTTCATTCAATTCAATGTAACATTTGCCCTGATAAAATCTATAGTATTTGCCTTTCTTATTGCCTCAATTAGTGCCTTCACAGGTTATTTTACAGCTGGTGGAGCTCTCGAAGTAGGTAAAGCGAGTACAAAAGCCGTAACCAGCAGCTGTATTGCTATATTATCAGCTGATTATCTCCTGGCCCAATTGCTATTATAAATATGATCGAAGTAAAAAACATAAGTAAATATTTTGATGACACCCAGGTATTGTTCAATATCAATGGTAAGTTTTTGCCCGGGCAGTCAAACCTCATCATCGGCTCGAGTGGGACTGGAAAAACGGTTTTATTGAAGTGTATAGTAGGTCTCTTATCACCAGATGAGGGATCGGTATTTTTTGACGGGCGGGATTTCCATAATTCCGGCAGATCGGAAATACAGGACATCAGACGAGAAATAGGTATGCTATTTCAGGGAGGCGCATTATTTGATTCTAAAAATGTGGAACAGAATGTCGGTTTCCCTCTGGATATGCTCACTAAAATGCCCAGAGACGAAAAACTGGACAGGATAAATTTTGTATTAAACCGTCTGGGCCTTGCGAATTCCAACAAAAAAATGCCTTCCGAATTGAGTGGGGGGATGAAAAAAAGGGTTGGACTGGCAAGGGCTATTGTTAACAACTCCAAATACCTTTTCTGCGATGAACCCAACTCAGGCCTCGATCCTCAAACAGCCATTGTGATAGACCACCTTATACAGGAAATTACGGAAGAATACAACATCACCACGGTGGTCGTCACGCATGATATGAATTCAGTGATGGAAATCGGGGATTATGTTATGTTTATGCATAAAGGACAAATGTTATGGGAAGGCCCTAATACCGATATCCTGGATGCGGATGTCCGGGAATTACAGGAATTTGTATATTCCAATAAATTAATGATGGCACTCAGGGAGCAATCCAGCTAAACTGTCTAGAACAAAGCCATAACCTGCATCCGGCCAATATGGATGATATCCAGGTCACCCGATTTGCGACCTTCATAAAAAAGGTTCATTTGCAAACCGTTAAACAATTTCTGCTGCCATGACAAAGTCCAGGTAATGTTTTTCCCTGGCTGCAGGGCTTTTAGCAATTCATAACCCACAGCTGAATTCTCCTCACCTGTGAAATCTATATGGGTGAACCTAAAAGACAGATCAATATTCTTATTCGCAGCCTTTGCGTATTTGAAATTAACCAGGGCTTCATTGATCACTGAAGCTTCTTTTACGATCTCCAGACTTCTTTCATTGACATTATCACTGAATGTATAATCAGTGGTGATCCTGAAACTATTTGTGGGTTGCCATTCAAAAGTTCCTGTCAAGGATTTGCGGTTGATCAGGTAATTGCGGTTTTCCAGAAAATCAGAACTATTGTCAACCGTAGAGTTCCCTACGGTCAGACGAAGGTTATAATCCCGGTTGATACTTAACCTGCTGATGGCTTTTAAATTGGATGAATTCCGGGCTTCAAAACCTTCGGATAAGAGTTGTTTGTTTCTTAAGCGAAAAAACAATAATTCGAAACCATATCTGGGATCTGCCCGGTTAAAATAGAGGTTATTCCTTATATTATCCCGGTATGAGATCAGCTTATCATTAAAAATCCCCCCATGATTAAATAACAGGTTATCGACAAACCTGTCATCCGCTGTTTTCTGTCTCAGGCTAACATTCAGATTATTTGAAAAACGGCCAAGGAATTTTTTGATACCATGGGTATTTTTCCATTTTCTTGGCATTTCCAGCGTCAGCCTGTAATTCAGGTTATTGTCATAGGCCAGAACATATTCATCAGTTGGCGTATAGAGTTTTATATAGTTGCGTTCATCATTATTTATGGCCAGATAAAATTCATCCAGATCCTGTTTCCCATCCTGATTATCATCCCGCCAGGTATGTGTGCCTTCACCCAGGGGGACAGGTATGAATACGTATTCCCTTTTTAATTCCCTTCCATTTCCTATAGCATACATGATCTCTGAACGAATATGCTTTTTCAGAAAATCAGCAGACCAATCGAATCTGCCCAGCAGGGATTTTATATCCGGTGAGGTATTATTTCCCAGGTAGGCTAATTCCCGGTAGGTTACATTGACATCGAGCTTCCCGAGTTTACCCCGACCTGTTCCCACCATCAGGTTCGTGGTACGCGCAATATTCCTCGTAACCATCTCTCCAAATTCCGGCCATCTGTCTTTCCTGATGCTGTAACTTGCGTTGAAGATAGTTTTCAGGGTATCACTATTCCTTAAAAAGAATAAATGTTCTTCGAAATTATCCGCGGAATATATTACCGAATCAGTTTGTGACCTCGTAATCACATTTCTGTCCACACGATACTCATATCCCGGATAAAAGTATTTTGTTTTCAGATAAGTCATGACCCGATATCGCAACCACCTGGAAT
>CBDUCT010000285.1:0-5341 GCA_965365715.1 uncultured Cyclobacteriaceae bacterium
CGATGCGTCACGTCCTCACACTCTTTCTTCTAGGTTGCGTCGCCGGATGCGTTGCCAAACCGTAGACTCCCCCGCTGAGAGAGAAACCCGAAAAGTCATTGGAAAATGGACCGCATCTCCACCACTCGCCCGTAACTGGGTCTACAGTACAAATAAAAGGATCATTATCAGGTAAAATACAAACACCTACATATATGTTGCTACTGGCTGGTCTGGTTATGGTTATCGCCTTATATAAATCCAAAAAAGCCAGGTCAGTGACAGCCACTGAAATTAACCTTAGCCGCCAGGATGAAGGATATGAACGTTTTGAATCCTCCATGCTGGCAAGGAGTCTGGTCAGAGGAACAATGAATCTTTCGGCAGCCTTTTCAAAGGTGATGCCTGCTGGAGCACAAGGATTTGTTTCCAGGAAATTTAATCAGAAGGCATTTCAGGAAAGAAAAAAGGAGGAAGGCATATCTTTTGACCTGGTAAGGGCTTCTGTAAACCTGGTGGTGGCCAGCGCCCTGATCTCTTTGGCCACTTCTTTAAAATTACCATTGTCAACAACCTATGTAACTTTTATGGTAGCGATGGGAACATCATTAGCTGATAAGGCCTGGGGACGGGATAGTGCAGTATATAGGATCTCCGGTGTAATAACTGTTATTGGAGGATGGTTCTTCACAGCCTTCAGTGCTTTTACGGCAGCCTTTATTTTAGCCTATCTGATTCATATAGGCGGCCTGGTGACTATCATCCTTTTAATATTTGCCATAATTTTTCTGATTTTCAAATCATATAAGATCCATCAGAAACGGGAAAGAGAAAAGGTAGTATATGATGAAGAAGCGCTGTTAGGCCTTGAAGTAAATGGTAAAAACATTTTGAACTCCTGTAACGATAATGTGATCGGGACCTTAACGCTAGTTTCTGAACTGTATAATAAATCAATTAATGGATTATCAAAATTTAAACGGAAAACAACGGTTAAGGTAGAGGATGAAATTCGAAAACTGGATAAAAATATAAAGCATATTAAAAATTCTCTGCCCAGGATCATCGCCAAATTGCAGGAGGATGATGTTGAATCTGCGCATTATTATGTGCAGGTTGTAAATTACCTGAAAGAGACCGTTAATGCACTGACTTATATATCAAAACCTATTTACAACTATATTGATAATAACCATAAGCCTTTAATTGAAGAGCAAGTGAATGAACTTAATCAACTCAGGGAGGATATAAGCAAATTCTTCAGCTCTACCATACTAGTACTGAAAGAAAAAGGCTTCGTTGATATTAATGGAATTCTTATTGAACAAAAGGAACTTATCGATCGGTTAACTTCAATAAGTAAGCAGCAATTGAAAAGAATTAAGAATTCGGAAAGTGGGACTAAAAACAGTACGCTTTATTTGAATATCATGAACGAAACAAAAAATCTGTTGTTGTTCACAGTTAATCTTATAAAAGCCCAGAGAGATTTTCTAATGTTCGACAATAGTCAGAATACCAAATCCGTTGAGGAAAATATGAATCAGGAATAAATAGGTAAAGAAAAGATAATATTGTATTAATATCCTGTCAATTTAATGTGATTTTATAATATTATCTTTGTAAAATCGACAATATGAAAGTTGCCCGAGGGGTAACTTTATTTTTATGAGGAAAACAATAAAGGAAAGCTTCATTTATTCTGAGAATCTAATCGTATTTACATGGATTTTAAGGATCTCCCTGATAATATCAATCATTTTTTTATTCCTCCTAGCTATAGATCTGATGATCAATGCACTATCATCTATCGGGCTTGGTGCAGCCCAGGAATTAATTAAAATTGCGGAAATTCCTTTTATTTCTTTGTTTATCGGGCTGCTGACCACTGCGTTGATCCAAAGCAGTTCAACAGTAACATCGATTGCTGTGGCTATGGTAGCTTCTGGTACAATCTCTTTGAATATGGGTATTTTCGTTATAATGGGTGCTAATATAGGTACAACCTTAACCAGCGATATAATATCCTTAAGTTATATTACAAGTAAAAGTAAATTCCGGCTGGCCCTTTCTGCCGGTGTGGTACATGATTTTTTCAATATATTTACGACCATAATTATCTTTCCCCTGGAATATTACTATAAGATCTTATCCGGGTCAGCAATGTATATAACCAAAATGCTCGGTGTAAAGCAGCCTACACCTGAGATGGTCGTTTCAAAACCAGTATATACTATCATTAAGCCTCTAACGATAGGGATAGCCGATCTTGTCAACAATGATTGGATAATTGCTATCATGGGCATCTTTCTATTGTTTGCAGCAATTAAACTGTTCTCAAAATACTCCTACAAACTCTTAATAGGTAAATCAAAAGATAAAATGAAATCTTATATATTCAGCAATCCTTTTAAGTCATTCTCATGGGGATTGCTGTTTACCGGGGCCTTACAATCAAGTTCAATTACCACATCCTTATCTGTTCCACTCGTAGCTACTAGAAAAGTATCGCTCTCCTCCGTGTTTCCATTTATTATGGGGGCCAATATAGGTACCACCATTACAGCACTACTTGCTGCAATATTTAAATCAGAGGCTGCTATAAGTCTGGCTATTGCACATTTAGTCTTTAATTTTATCGGGGTTCTGATATTCTTACCCTTTACAAAAATCAGAAGCTTCCCGGTTGATCTGGCCAGAAGATTTGGACTATTGGCGAGTGATAATAGATTGATCGGATTTTTTTATATTATATTGACTTTTTTCCTGATCCCTTTCCTGTTGATCTATTTGTCCAGATAGATTCATGGTTTTTTAATTTTCCATCAAATCAAACTAAGAAAAAAGTTTACCCGAGTTTTAGTTGATATCAAAATCTTAACTGCTCTGAGGACAATATCATTATAAAACATATTTTCTCCCTTGTTTTTATTATCTTTAAAATCCTGTTAACTTAATTTAAATTAATAGACATAATAGTGAGCGAAAACAAAAAGTTCCTGGATATTTTCCGGGTTAAAAATATGATAAATGCCCTCATTGGGTTTATTGAAACTAAAGTTGAGATATATAAAATCCAGTTTAAGGAGGAAATGGCCAAAGCCCTTTCCGTTCTGGTACTTTTGACGATATTCTCTATGATTGGGACATTATTTATTCTTTTTATAAGTCATTTCTTAAGCCAGCTGTTGAATGATGTCTTGGGTAATGATTATGCAGGATACCTTATCATTTCGGGATTATATCTGGTAATTGGAATAATCGTATATTTATTTAGGAAGAAAATAAAGGATTCGATTATTGACATGATGTTTGCGGATGAGGACACTGAAAATGAAGAAGATTATGAGCAATAAAATTGAGGATAAGAAACACGAGTTGCTGAAAGCATCGGATGAATATGAACAAACGCTCAATGAAGATCTCACTGGCCTCTCTGAATTTGCAACCCAATGGGGTGGAAGACTATTGCTTATTGGAGGCGCTATGCTAATTTCTTATCTGGGTGTCAGGACCATTATAAGTAAAAAGAAAGAAGAGGACTCCCCTGCAGACGGCGATGAGAAAACAGCAAGAATTCAAAACAGGAGTATACTTGTAAAAAGCCTGTCCGATAAAGCAGCACTTGTTTTGTTGGCATTAATTCGTGAATATATAGTGGAATTGCTTAGTGACCCAGCCAAAGAAAATGAATGAGGGGATATACGATCAGTTATTAAGATCCTGTGCATCAAATCAAAAAACTCTGTCAGTCCTGATCGACCCGGAGATTTATAATAATGAGGACAGGTTATCTCAGTTTTTAAAGATTCTTGACAACAACCATGTGAATTATATTTTTGTAGGTGGTAGTCTGATGAAAGAACCAGATATTGATCCCTGCATTCAATTTTTAAAATCCAGAACAGAAATACCCCTTGTTCTGTTTCCGGGAAATGGACTATACCTGTCAGAATCCGCAGATGCCGTACTGTTTTTATCATTGATCTCAGGAAGAAATCCTGATTTGCTGATCGGACAACATGTGCCTGTCGCTTCAGCATTAAAGAAAAGTAACATTGAGGTTATCCCTACAGGTTATATGCTCATTGATGGAGGCCGTCCTACCTCGGTATCGTATTTAAGTTTTACAAATCCCATACCCAATAATAAGCCCGAAATAGCTTGTTCAACAGCTATTGCCGGAGAACTGCTGGGCATGAAGTTAATATACCTGGAGGCAGGCAGCGGGGCCCTTAACCCGGTACCGGGACCAATGATACAGCAGGTGCGGAAAGCTATAGATATTCCTTTGATTGTAGGGGGAGGTATTGATAGTACAGAGAAAGCAATAAATGCACTTCATGCAGGAGCCGATATGATTGTGGTTGGCAATAAATTGGAACAGAATCCGGGATTTATAAAAGATATATCCTATGTTCTGAAGAAATTCAATGAATCATTAGATATTCATTAAAGATTCTCTTCTCCTCATTTTGCCTGCCGGAATACCGAACATCATCTTAAACCTTCTGCAGAAATAGGCCGTATCCTTGTACCCAACCTCCCGGCCTATCTCACGGATGCTCTTCTTCGTGGTTCTCAATAAGTTCACAGCCATTTCCATTCGCTGATATTCTATATAATCCTGGGGATTTATCCCGGTAAGCATTTTAAAATATTGCCCTACATAATCTTCAGATACGTTGGCCACACTGGATAATATATTATTTGACAGGTCCCCCTGAAGGTTTTCACGGATATAGGTAAAGATATCTATCAATCTTGGATCCTTGAAATATGTAATGTTCGTGGCAAGTTGCTCGACAAATAATTGATGGTCTATAATATACCGGGTAATTTCCACGACCATGTATTCCGTTAATGCCTTTACTACACGCTCATGACCGGCGGAAGAAGACTCCGATTCGGATAAGATCGTGTTTATAAGAGAATTTATCTGTTTACTCTTGATGATAAAGGGCGGTATGTCAAGCGATGCGAAAAAATTAACTGAATCAAATACTTTGGCTTCGAATGTGATGTAACTGAAGATCTCCTGTGTTGAATTTGTTATCTCAGAATAATTTATACTCTGCAGGAAAGATTCCTTGCGGGTAATATATGCATCGGATGATCCTTTGGAATTCGCCGCGTTTCCATAGGTTATGGATACATTCCTGCCCCCTGGTATAAGTAATACCTCCCCTTTCTGTACAACCTGGTGTTCGGGACCGTATCTTAATTCCCCATTGTGAACAATAAAAACAGTGTTTTCTACATCGTAGAAATTTTCATTGGAAACCGATTGAATAATCTTAATATTCTTCGATTTATTGTACTTTATTCCTAATGATTCAATTATCTTATTATAATCTTCCAT
>CBDUCT010000286.1:0-5338 GCA_965365715.1 uncultured Cyclobacteriaceae bacterium
TCTTCCGGCCAATTCCAGCCTGGTGTTTGTGCGTAAACATAGCTAAATCCAACAAGAATAATTGCTAGTGTAAAAAACGTATATTTCATGACATATAATTTAATCAATTTTCCTTCTGTAAAACCAAATATCATTAACGGTTAATCCCAGTGAAAAACGGATATAGCTCTCTGAGATTGCAGTCGTCAGACTTCCGTCTCTTTGCCCATAATTTAAAGCCAAATTTACTAAAGAAGCTTGACCTACAGGTAAAGATACACCAAAATTTATACCAAAATCATAAATCTGATCATTATTGACCACATATGGAGTCCTCTCATAATACGCTCCAGTCCGGTAAGTCATCCTACTCATATAACTGGTGACAGAGTTTGCATCTGGTGTTAACTCAAATCCTAAACTTGCCCTGTAACTGTCTGATAGTAAGGGAGATTCGCCACTATAATTCTTATAACCGGTCCATTCCTGAACCACAAAATCAGCACTTATGATCCACTTTATACCCTTAACAAATGAGACACCCAAACCATATTTTTGAGGGAGCGTAATTGTTGTTTTTAAATTATCAATAATAGTATCGGAAGATAAGGTAATTCCAGTGCCTTTTTGCTGTCGGTCGAGTAGTTCAAACACGGTGGTATTAAGGTTAGCCTTCAATTCATATATACCTCCAAAATATATTCCTGAGGCTTCGCCGGTATTCACCCGATACGCTGCCCCAAAACCAATATTAAAATCCCTTACCCTTATACTTTCAACAAGTGCAGAATTGTATGAATAATCCTGATCAAGTTCAATTACAGTTTGATTATCAAAATTCCCAAACAAATATGATATCTTGACACCAATTGATAGGTTTTTTAATACGCGAACACCATGCGACCAGAATAAGTTGTTCAATCCACCATCACCTTTGAAGTTATAAACAGCTTCCTCATCCTCAGCTCCATTTACATTGCCAGTAGTTATTATATTGTAGTTGGCATAACTGTAGGGGACCAAACCGAATCCGCTCATCCATCTTCCTCTCTTGATTGGGAATGCAATTCCAAGATACATTAAATTACCGGATCCATTTCTCTGGGTTAAATCATTTTGTGTGATGGTGCGGGATTCTCCGGTATATCCGGCCTCAAATGTAGTGAATGACTCCTTAACTCCAAGCAGCGCCGGATTCATTAAATTAAAATGCCGGGTATTGGGATAACCAACTGAAATACCTCCCATACCTACATTTGTTACAAGATAAGGTTGAATAATCTCTCCAATCCCTAATGCTGAATATGGAGATTGAGAAGATTGTGCGAAAAGGATGTTGCTGAAAAGCAACATGACTCCCACTACCAAACTATACCTTACGCGACCAATTATTATACTCATAAATACAAAAAAGTCCCAAGAGACCCATATTTGGGATTGCAAAGATGCTGCGTTTTATTTTAGATTCAAAAAAAATTGCCGATCCTCCACTCATAAAAATTGTTAAATTATCAAATTTCTTCTCGTATCGCTTAATAATTCCTTTTATTTCAGCAATAGTCCCGTTTATAACTCCACTTAAAATAGAATTCCTGGTACTATCCCCTATCAGGAAAGCTTTCTCCTGAAATGATACTTCTGGAAGATTGGCTGTATATTCATGTAATGATCTAAACCTCATCTCCAAACCAGGAGAGATGCCACCACCCAGATATACTCCATCCTTGCTGATAAAGTCATATGTAATGCAGGTACCGGCATCTATTACAAGAATATTTTCCTTTGGTTTTTTATCCCAGGCATAGGTGATCACAGCTTTTCTGTCAATACCGAGGGTATCTGGTGTTTTATAATTTAAATTATAAGGTACCGGTGTTTCATTATCAATTGAATATATGGGAATATCGGTTATGCGTTCCTTTATTCTATCAATTGAGAAATTTACAGATCCAGCAACTATCTCAGTGGGATTGAGTTTTCTTATGGTATGTAAAACCTCGGCAATAGATTCATTATTATAGATTTTATTTAACTTTCCATTGTCAAATTGACCTATTTTAGTAAAGGTATTTCCTGAATCTATTACTATAACCAAAATTATTAAGATTGTTGAAATGCAAAATTATGAAATAAATACTCAAAAGAACACATGGAATGCAATTGGTATTATGTCAGGCACTTCCGTGGACGGTCTTGATATTGCAGCTGCCTCCTTTTCATTTCAGGAGAGATGGGATTATACTTTGATAAAAACAGATTCAATTGAATATCCTGCAGAATTAAGGCAAAGATTGCTGGATTGCATCAACGCATCTGCACAGGAACTGGTATATTTAGACCTGGACCTGGGATCATTTATAGCACACAGAATTACTGAATTTCTGAAAGATATTAACATAACAATTGACCTGATTGCTTCCCATGGCCATACTGTTTTTCATCAGCCTGAGAATGGCATGACAAAACAGATAGGAGATGGTCAAACAATATTACAAAGGACCGGAATTCCAACCATAAACGATTTTCGTACTATGGATGTATTGAACGGTGGACAGGGCGCACCTCTGGTTCCCATGGGAGATCAATATCTTTTTTCCGGGTATGATATCTGTCTGAATATTGGTGGGTTTGCCAATATTTCATTTAACGATCCTTCGGGGAACAGGATTGCCTTCGATACCGGACCGGCTAATCTGCTTCTTAATTATCTTTCTCGGAAAATAGGTCGTCAATATGATCCGAATGGAGAAATTGCCCGAAGGGGAAAACTAATTGATAAACTATACAATGATTTTAATAACCTTTCATATTATACCCGGAAACCACCAAAATCGCTCGGCCTGGAATGGGTAAAAGATAATATCTTTCAAGTTTTAGATAATGCAGATAATGATATCCCCGACCTGTTATTCACCTGTACCAGACATATTTCTTACCATATCAATAAGGCGATACAAAACGAACTTCAGGACACTCAAGATCCGAATGCTCCGAAAAAAGTTCTGGTAACAGGGGGTGGAGCATATAATCAATTTTTAATGGATTGCCTTAAAATGGATGGACAGGGTGTATGCTTTATACTGCCATCAAGGGAAATTATCGATTATAAAGAGGCTCTGATCTTTGCATTTCTGGGGATCCTTAGATATCTGGTAAAAGAAAACATTTTAAGATCAGCAACCGGAGCAAAGATAGATTCCATTGGCGGCACGGTTCATAATAATATTATATCACAGTAATTATGTAAAGTAAGGATTTTTAAAATTGGATTTTTTAACCTAATGTTGCAATACTTTTTAAGTGATCATATTAAACATTTTTTATGTATCGCTTTACAATTGAATTTAATAATGATTTATTGTTGAAGTAATATTAATTCATAATGAAAATTATAAAATATTTACTATTCTTATCAATTCTGGCTTCCTCTGTTATTGTTACAAATCTTTCTTATGCCGATACTTCAGAAATAACTACAATTGAAGAAAAAACCCTAGTAGCAAAGTATGATTCCTTATCCGATGAAGAAGGGGGAGAGCATATAAATTCAGATACCTCAGCTCATGCTCAACCTGCCGGTTGGTCTGTAATTCCTTTTATACTGTTATTATTGATGATAGCTACCGGGCCATTATTTTACGAGCACTTCTGGCATAAGAATTATCCTAAGATAGCTGTGACTCTGGCTATTATAGTTGTCGCCTATTATCTATTTGCCCTGCATAATTCGCATCAGCCCATCCATGCATTGGCTGAATATGTTCAATTCATTTCTCTATTGACAGGATTGTTTTTTGCTTCAGGTGCCATAATGATTAACGTGGACAAGAAAGCTACTCCAATGGCCAATGTTATTATTCTCCTTATCGGGGCAGTAATAGCCAATGTGATCGGTACCACTGGGGCATCAATGCTATTGATCAGGCCTTTTATACGGCTGAATAAAGGGCGGATCAAAGCATACCATATTGTATTCTTTATATTTATTGTAAGTAATGTTGGAGGATCACTTACACCTATCGGGGATCCGCCTCTTTTCCTGGGATTTCTTAAAGGCATACCATTTTTCTGGACATTGACGCACAACTTCCTGCCCTGGGTAGTTGGGGTTTTATTATTAACATTCATGTTTTACGTAGTTGATTCAAGAAATAAAACGACGGAAAAGGAAGGTGTAAATGAGAGTTTTTCTAATAAAATATCCCTGATCGGATCAAAGAACTTCTTTTGGCTGGGGATAATTGTTATGGCCGTTTTTATAGATCCCAACGTTTTTGATTGGGTGCCCGGAATAAATTATCATGGACAGAAAATTTCATTTATACGTGAAATAATTATGCTAACAGCAGCATTTCTTTCATTTAGGCTGGCAGATAAGAAAGTGCTTGAAGAAAATGAATTCAGTATCGAACCCATTAGAGAAGTGGCATTCTTGTTTATAGGGATTTTTGGGACGATGATGCCAGCCCTTGAATTGGTTAGTATTTTCGCAAGGTCTGATACAGGACAAGCCCTTATCACTCATAATATACTCTACTGGGGAACCGGGACATTATCCGGATTTCTGGACAACGCACCAACCTATCTTAATTTTCTTGCTGCTGGTATGTCAGCAAGAGGTGCAGATATTGGTGTGGTCGCCGATGTAATCAAGTATGCAGAAGGGGGTGTGTTTTATAATTCAGTTATAGATCTCAAAGCCATTTCAATAGGGGCCGTATTCTTTGGTGCATTTTCTTATATAGGAAATGGCCCGAACTTCATGGTTAAGTCCATTGCGGAACAGATTGGGATTGATATGCCGTCTTTTTTCGGGTACATAGTGAAGTATTCTATTCCAATATTGGTTCCTGTGTTGATCATTACCTGGCTCATTTTCTTCTTTTCAGTACCTGTATAATTTTAAACAGACAGGTTTTTAATAAAATGCATCTTCGATGTGTTCAATTGAGATCTCAGGTTTCAGGATAACAGAGATAATATCGAATCTTATATCACCATTCCACTGGTTTTGATAAATAAAGTGGTCTGCACAGGAAAGGATATGATCCGTCTTTTTATCATCAACAGCTTCTTCAGGATATCCATATCTTTTTGATCGCCTTGTTTTTACCTCCACAAAAACGATGGTATTCTTTATTTGGCCTATAATATCGATTTCAAGGCGACCATACTTGTAATTCCTTTCCAATATAATAAATCCCTTGTTTATCAAATATTCAACGGCCAGGGCCTCCCCCTTTCTTCCTATTTCCTTATTTTTGCTCAAATTGATAAAATAAATTTTTATGCTGTATCCATTAAAGTTTCATCCCATATTTAAAGATAAAATCTGGGGAGGTAAAAAGATACAAAGTAT
>CBDUCT010000287.1:0-5315 GCA_965365715.1 uncultured Cyclobacteriaceae bacterium
CATATTGATTCTAATCAGTCTCGCCAGCTATGCCGATGAAAAGAAGGCATTGAAGCTTCTGGAAAAAAAGAATTATGAAAAATTAATTGAAACGCTGGACAAGGATATTGAAAAAGATTCGCTCAATCCTGGTTCTTACTATATTTATTCTTTGCTTTACAATGATCCTGATTTTATAAACAATAACCTGGATACATCTTATTTCTATATTCTGCAAGCCAGGGAACTTTACCCCCCCTCCGAGGAAAAGGATATTAAAAAACTTAACAAGTTATCCATAGATGATGCCAGTCTGACTTCACAGAAAGAAGAACTTGATCTGCAGGCATATGAAAGAGCGAAAAAAGAACATTCATTGGATGCCTATAATTTCTATATTGAACAATTCGATCAGTCTATATATAATACCGATGCGGTGCTGGACAGGAATGCGCTGGCTTTTGAATATGCTAAGAAAGAACACACCTATGAAGCCTATGAGGAATTTATGTTGAACTATCCGGGATCGATTGAATTTGAACAGGCGAAAGAACAATACCAGATCTTACTGTTTGAGGCACAAACTGAAGAAGGAACTTTAAATAGTTACAAAGCTTTCCTGAAGAGTAACCCGAATTCTCCTTTCCGGAATGATGCAATTCACGAGATCTACCGGATCAGTACCTGCAGTAATTCAGAAGAAAGTTATCTGCAGTTTATAAAGGATTTTCCAGAATCTCCCCTGGTTCAGAAAGCCATTGAGAGACTTTATCACAATTATCGCGAATCAGGTGCGGAGGATTTTTCCTATAGTTATAATTTCCTTGCTCTGAATGATTCAATTTTAAATGTGGATCACTATGATGACCAGTTTGTAATCCCTGTATTCGAGAATAATAAGTATGGATTTATGAATAGTGCCGGGGAATTAATCATCCCATATTTATTTGATGATGTCGATGAGGTTTATCTATGTGGTAATATCTCAGATGATTATTTCAGGGTCAGAATCAATGAAACTCAAATGGTAGCCTCAAAAGATGGTAAGATCATATATCAAAATCCATATAACGATGTCCAGGAACTCGTCTCAGGAACTTTGAAGATCCTGAATAGAGGAAAATATGGATTGATATTTAAAACAGGAGAAGAATTATTAGAGGTCAAATATGATGAGATTGAAAAACTTAATGGACAGTTGATCAAAGTCCGGCAGGGAAATCGCTGGTATCTGTATTCCCTGAATGGATTACAACTGCTACCCGAAAGTGTGGATGAGATCTCAAGTGAAGGTGAATTTCTAATGATCAAAAATGATGGTCTGTGGGCTATTTCGAACAAGCAAAATATATTCAGTTCCTATATTGATGGGAATGTTGAGTTGAAATTCATCTATGATGATTACGAATTGATAGAGGCTACACAGATCTTATGTTTCAAAGGGGATGCCGAAGGAGTAATGAATAGCAGACTGGAATTTAAATTAGAATTGGATATACAGAATATCCATACATTACCTGAAGGATGGCTCATAAAAAAGGACACTATATACCATTTATATGATGACGCTTTTGTTAAAATTTCCGGAACAGGCGGATTGACAGATGTTGTATATAAAGGAAATTGGTTAACAGGCAGGTCAGGTGATAAATGGATCCTATATCATAACTTCGCACCTTTCCCGGATGTATTTGCATATGATTCAATTAGTATTCTGAGCAATAATTTTGTTTTTGCCATAGAAGAGGATAATCCTATACTCATATTTTCAAATTATCAGAAAATACCGCTCGAAAAATACAAAAATCTTAGAATTCTTAAATCTTCAGTTATAAAAGATCAGAATGAAACAATAATTGAATTCATTGAGATAGAATATGACAGGAACCGAAGTGAAACATATGGTATTAAAGGAAATCTGGTACTAAAGGGCAGTAACTTAAACCTTCAACTCCTGGGTGAAGAATATTTCAAGAAGAGTTACAGGGGCAGGGTTGGCCTGACCGATACTTCTGGTCAGGAATTGCTAAAACCACAATTCCAGGGAATAGCAAATTATTATAATGGATTTGTTTCTGTATTGAACAACAAGAAATTCGGAATATATAACAAGCGCCTGGGAATATACCTGAAACCTGCGTTTGACCGCTTGTTAAAACCCTATAATTCAGAACTCTTGATAGCCTATAAACGTGGTGGGTATGGTCTGATAAATTTCAGTGGCGAATCTATTACTGATTTTTCATATGACGAGATCATTTTTTGGAATGATACGTCAATCCTTGTTAAGAAGGATGATATATGGAATATAACAGAGTTCCAGACAGGTGAAGTACTTTTGGATGAAATTAAAGATTTTGACTTCTTAAATGAAGAAGAGGAGAAGATCATTCTTTTCAGAAAGGGGGAGCAATTTGGGATCGTAAGTAATAAGGAGGGGATTATCATTAACCCGACTTTCAATGATATTTTAAATATTGGCAATGAAGAAACACCAATTTATTTTACTGAAAAATATATTTCTGAGGCAGAGTTTTATATAGTAATTTATTACAATGCTAAAGGTGAAATTATCCGTAAACAGGTGTTTACGGATGAAGAATACGATATGATTTATTGTAATTGATCACAGTCAGAAATTGTTTCCTTAAATTAAGGGCTACAATTTAACTTGCCTAACGGAAAAAAACATTGCGGAATCACTTAGAAGGATAGGTATACTCAAATTCCTTTTCTATCTTTCTTCTGCTGATTTTCTCAACCTCAACGACCATTATAACATCTTCAACTGGTCTGTCACCCTGGGCTGTCTCAACAGAAGCTATTTTTTTAACAACATCCATCCCTTGTACCACTTTCCCAAAAACCGTATAACCACCATCCAGATGGGGCACTCCACCAACCGTTGTATAGACATCAATTTGCTTCTGCGTTAGTGGTTGATCCAATTCTACATCGTAATCCTGCTCGCAAACATCCTTATAACTCAGTATTAAAGCTTTTAATTCATCCAGTTTATTATCAGCCTGTAACTGCATGGCTTTTTGATTTACTTCCTGATATCCGCTTCTCAGGATCAGGTTTCCAAAGCACTTATATAATTCGTTATAATTCACTCTTGAATCTCTCAAAGATTCTTCAGTATAGACCATGCCTTCAACAATATAAAACTGACTGCCACTGGATTCTTTTTTCGGATTCACATTATCACCCATTCTGGCAGCAGCCACCATGCCTTTCTCGTGGATAAGATCAGGATGAAATTCCGGAGGTATGGTATATCCTGGTCCCCCTTTCCCGAAAGATTGAGGATCAGCAGAAGATTTTGTATTCGGATCACCAGTCTGTATCATGAAATCATCAATTACCCTGTGAAATAAAAGACTATCATAGAATCCCTTATTGGCCAACTTTATGAAGTTTTCCTTGTGCTTTGGTGTCTGATCAAATAGAATCAGTTTTATTTCCCCGTAGTTAGTCTTTAGCGTGATCAGATAATCTTTATTATTATTGCAGCCAGGTATTATCAGTAGAAAAGAGATTAAAACCGTAAAAAATAACTTAGCTCGTATCATTTCTTCTAAATTAGGTTATATGCGTTAAGATAAGCACTTATTCATCAAATAACGAACAAAGATAAACCTAGGCTTTGGACAACATTCTCAATTTTTTAAAAATTTCGAATATTTTAAGTGATACGCTTAGAAACAGAATCTTGGAATGAGCATTCCTTTCAATATGATAAAAGGCCTCATTAAGAATATCTGAAATTTTCTCAATTGATTCCAGGGAAAGGATTTTCGAAAAATTTTTCACGAATTCCAATTCTTCACCCATAAGTCTTGACAGTTCCAGCTCGTTGCTGTTAACTATGAGGGCCTCCCTCATCATGCTTAATCCATAGTGGAATAGTGTTTGCTGTGCCACCTTTGACATAGAATTGAACTTCTCGGTCCATTTGGTTAATTCCATAAGATCACCCACATAACAAAGCCTCATCCAATCCCTGAACATTTTATGGCTGTCATCCTCCACTTCACGAGCTAATCTTAAAGCTTCATTTATGTTACCGTCAACCAGATGTGCTATTTGTCCGGCCTTGTCTTCCTCAATAAAGTGCTGGTTAATTAGAAGTGCTTTGATTTCTTCATCACTGAAAGGTCTTATATGAACAATTTGAGTTCTGGACAAAATGGTTGATAAAAGTTTTGTTTCATCATTCGATACCAGAAGGAAAAGCGTATTGCGGGGTGGTTCTTCCAGAATCTTCAACAATGCATTTGCCCCGGCAGGATGCATGTATTCAGGCAACCAGATGATCATTATTTTGTATAATCCTTCAAATGGTTTCAGGGAAAGGTTTTTAATTATTTCACGGCTTTCCTGGCGTGAAATATTCAATTGTTTGTTCTCCCCACCAAAATAATTATTCCATCCCCCGGCATTATTATAGGGATCCTGAATTACGAAATTCCGCCATTCACTTAGAAATTTAACACTGATAACATCCTTTGCTTTGATCTTTTTAGTAGCACTCACCGGAAAAGCAAAATGAACATCAGGATGGACCAGCTTAGCATTTTTTCGACAGGCATCACATTCCCCACAGGAATCTTCCGGGGTTCGGTTCAAACAGTTAATATACGTAGAAAATGCCAGGGCAAGCGCAAGATTTGGCCCACCCTCAGGCCCAAGGAATAGTTGGGCATGAGCTATTTGATCGGAAATTACAGATTGTATTAGTTGAGCTTTGAGTGATTCATATCCGGAAATATCAGAAAATTTCATATTTAAATTCGGCCCCTGTATTTTGCTGTGAAATCAAATATATGTTCTAAAACTAATTTATCCTTTTTATTAAACTTTTTTCTTCTGCGATCCATTACAGTCTTTATAGTTTCAATAGCTTTTTCCATCTGATAATCTACAAATCCTTCATTATTCCCACCCCAAGAAAATGAAGGGATAAATTTAGGCATATATCCATTCCCATATATATTTGCACAGATGCCTACCACCGTCCCTGTATTGAACATGGTATTGATCCCGCATTTTGAATAATCTCCCATGATCAAGCCGCAATACTGCAGCCCGGTTTCCGAGAATTTCCCGGCCTCGTAATCCCATAATTTTACTCCACTGTAATTATTCTTTAAGTTTGAATTATTACTTCCGGCACCAAAGTTACACCACTCCCCTATGACAGAAGATCCTAAAAACCCATCATGTGATTTATTGCTATATCCCTGGAATACAACCTGGCTGACTTCGCCTCCCACCTTACATGAAGGTCCAATCGTGGTAGTTGCCCTGATTTTCGAACCAATGGAAATTAC
>CBDUCT010000288.1:0-5279 GCA_965365715.1 uncultured Cyclobacteriaceae bacterium
TCCTATAATAATGGGTTCATTTGAAGATTGTCCAAAAAGGAAGAAACCAGGAAAGACAAAGTTTAGAACCAGGATATAAATGCTTTTTCTCATAATATGATCTGTTATACCACCCGGGGATTTATATAGAAACTAAAATAGTGGATATCTCTTATAAAAATAAGAGATAGTGCCGTTTTGGCTTGCATAACTTTTCATTTTAATTCTTTAACATTTTGAGCATTATCTGTGCTGTTTCCCCTGAAGAATTTTGGTTTTGTCCGGTCACGATATTGCCATCCACCACCGTAAGTGACTCAAAAAAGTCCCTATAACCCGTGTTGCATTGGAAGTCTGCCTTCTGCTTCCGCAACTCCGTTTCAGGATGCATCGGGGTGATATTGATATTCAGTTCCTCAACTTGCTTATCTGTAACACCGGTCAATTTTTTGCCTTTTACAAGAGGAAGCCCGGTAGAATCTTTTGCCATCAGGAAACCCAGCACGCCATGAAATACGGAACCCATTAAAATCCCTTCAGCATGGGCTTGAGTGATTTTCTTACCCAAAATCTCGCTTGTGCCTAAGTCGTAGGATGCCCCCCAGCCGCCGGCGAGGAAAATGATATCATAATCGAGAAAGTTGACATCATCAATCTTCAATGAGTGCCGGGTTTTCTTTTGTGCTTCTTCATCTTTCAAATAGCACCTGCTTGTTGGTGCCGGACTTTCTTTTTTACGAAAAATAACCTCGCTCAAATTACAAAGGCAAAATAACAGTCTGGGGTAATTGTGATAAAGGTTAATATTTGTACATTTAAAGATTTTCAAATTGAAATCAATTAACGAAGTATCCATGACAGAAACGGATAACAAAAAGGAAGAACATGCGCCCAAAACCCGGACATTGAAGGATCTTGTAAACACGCCTTTTAAAAAGATTATGTTTGTGGTGCAGCTGATAAGCTATGTGCTTATTGTGGGCTCACCGGCGATTGGTGCTTTCATCGGGAACAGGCTTGATCTGGATGCTGTGAAAACGGGAGCAATCATTTTCGGGATATTTATTGCTGGTGAAATACTTTTTTACGGCTCACTTTTCTTTCTTGGAAAGGAACTGTTATTGATCATTAAAAGTAAAGTGAAGAATTGGTTTAAGAAGAAGGACGCCAAACAAAAAGTATGAGCTAAATATTTAGACATTATATATGTTTTTTTTATTAAAACGAGATGGATTTCAAAAGTGCTTAATTTGTGTTGGCAACCAATCCTTTGTAGCAGATCTAAAAAACAATAATTCAATCAATTCAGCATTTTATTTCATCTTTCCTAGCCCGCACCTTACGATTTGCCGGTAAAGTGACGAACCGGTTAAAGTTTTAAAATCATTGTTGGCTAAATATTGTTAATGGGGAATTGTATTGCAAATGGAAAGTATGTAGGCATGCATTTTTAACACTTGTTTGTCCAATGGAAATATATCCTACAAAATCCAGTTTTAGCGGATTATATAATTAAGTAGACATTGTAGCGTTGTTTTACAACATCTAAATGATATATTTACAGATTCATGAAATCAAAAATCAACAGAAACGACCCTTGTCCATGCGGTAGTGGCAAAAAATATAAAAATTGCCATGAAAACAAAGCGACTAAAAATTCTAGCAAAGTTCCATTGATACTGGGGATTATAATTATTGTCGCGATTGGTTTCCTGGTTCTTAAACCAAATCAAAGCCTCAAATCAAGTGGCGGTAAACCGGGTCAGGTCTGGTCGGAGGAACACGGCCATTGGCACGATGCTCCCGCAAGGCCGGCGCCTACAACTCCACCTGCGGCTACAGGTACACCTGCGACTTCTCCTGCGAATTCCTCTACGTCTGCCCAAGAAAAACCAACCAGGCCTCCAGGACCAGCCCCGGAAGGCAAAGTCTGGTCGGAAGAACACGGTCATTGGCATGATGTAGCTCCGAATTCCACCACACCTGCACAGGTAAAATCAACCCGGCCTCCGGGTCCAGCACCAGAGGGTAAAGTCTGGTCGGAAGAACACGGACATTGGCATAATGCACCTGCCTCAAAACCATCGGGGGATCAATAACAAGAATCCTTCAAACGCCATTTTTCATCTCATGTGAAGGTGTAATATCACTGAATATAGGGTAGATTTTTATTTAACTTGATTTTCCTTATCTTGCTTCCTTATGCCAGATCAAAAACGTCAATTAGCTGCTATCCATGGGAGTAGGCAAAAATAAAAAGAAGCCCTAAGAAATTGAAAGGGAAGCAGCTGAGGTTGTGGGAAATAAACAGTCCGTTTTATAATAATCTATTTGATATTTGGTCTAATAATCAATATATTCCTCAGTGCTAATCAAGAGATAAAACAGAAAATATACTGACAGAGAAAAGGGTATTGAAACTTGAATAATCATATATAAAATTATCCTACATGAAAAATTCTATCGGTCGAAGATCTTTCCTTCACAAAACTACCCTAATGGCATCGGCGGTTTCATTCAGTTCATCCCTTTCCTATGGGATGTTCGGTGGTGACACCAATGTCAGGGATTCAGAGATCCCTTTCCTCGGGGCTAAAGAAGTAGCAAGTCTGATACTTAGTAAAAAAATATCATCGGTTGAATTGACCCAGTTGATGCTTTCCAGGATCTTCGAAATAGATAAAAAAATCAATGCCATCAATGTATTGATGGAAGAGGAGGCCCTGACAAATGCTAAGAAGGCTGATGAAATGCTATCCCGGGGGGAAATACTGGGTCCTCTACATGGTGTTCCCATCACGATCAAGGATTCTTTTCGTATCAAAGGAGTAGTGACCACTGCCGGGAATCCGGTGCTTAAAGACTATGTTCCCGAATATGATGCTGTCTCGGTAGCCCGTTTAAAAAAAGCAGGTGCCATCATTTTAGGGAATACCAATGTACCCTATATGTTGGACGACCATCAGAGTTTCAATGATATTTACGGGAGGACACTGAATCCATGGGACCTGAATCGTTCTCCGGGAGGTTCTACCGGAGGTGGAGCAGCAGCACTGGCGGCTGGACTTAGTTTTCTCAGCCTTGGAAGTGATACCGCGGGTTCAATTCGTATTCCATCTCATTTTTGTGGAGTTTTCGGTCATAAACCCACAATCGACGTGGTCCCTAAAAAAGGTCAGATCCCACCTCTTCCCGATTCTATGCCTTATAAGTCGAATGGATTATCGGTGGCGGGTCCCTTAGCCAGGCGTGCAGAGGATCTGAGATTGTTGATGGAAATCTGTGGGGGACCTCCTGAGCCAGAATCAATTGCGTATTCCTGGAAAATGCCGGAGCTCAGAAAATCCAACCTGAAGGATTTCCGGATCAAGTATGTAATGGATGATCCCTTATGTCCTGTTTCCTCTGAGATAAAACCTGTTTTGGATTCAGCGTTGAGAAAATTCAAAAGTGCGGAACTTAACATGGAGGAAGGTTGGCCAGATACCATCGATCCTGAAGAACAATATCATAATTATATTTATCTACTGCATGCTTATGTATCGGGTGGTGCCACGGATAGTGAAATTGATAGTTTGCGTTTATCAGCCGATAGTGATGAAAAGAGTCTGAGAAATATCAGGGCAAAAGCCTTTTCCAATCCGCATAAATATTTTAAACAACAGGAATCCAGACGCTTGAAAGCAAGGGAAGACTGGCAGAAATATTTCAGCGAGTACGATGCATTTGTAATGCCAGTTGCTTTTGTGCCGGCTTTTCCTCACATTGAAAAACCATGGTACCCGAATAATCCTGATCCTGCCAAAAGGAGGATATTAAATACACCAGAGGGTGAAAGGGATTATGATGATTTACTTTTCTGGATCTCCTTTGCCACCCTTACGGGATTGCCTTCTACTGTATTCCCTATTGGTCTCACAAGCAAAGGTCTACCCGTTGGTTTACAAGTAATCGGTCCTTTTCTTGAAGATGCTACTCCAATATATCTGGCAGGTAAGCTTTCTGAAATTGCGGGAGGGATCCGGCATCCGGAAGGATACTAAGCAGGTGTCGAAGCCTGAGATCGTTGGGATATTCTAATAAGTTATATTCCTATTGCTTTATAGAAATAATTTATCAGAAGCTTTCTCTTGCAGGTTGTCATGGTTTTTTTAACCTCGATTGGCAGGCGATTTAATTTTTGCGAAATTCCATAAAATGTGCTCTTTCATTAGTAAAATTCAATTTCTAAGTACGGAAATAATTAGCTAAATTCATTGAAACAACCAATATGATTTAGTAGTTCAACAGGTATTTTCTTTGAATCGGGCAGTCAATTACGTTTCACTTTGAATGGATAATCCAAGTACTACCCGTTGTTCGAAATTGAATCAGGAATCAGCAATATCCAGCATTCGCTTAACACCCGGATTGGGATTGATAATTTCCTCCGCGGACCTGATTGTAATTGTAGGAATCGCACCGTGCTCCAGATGAATCTGCATCCTCAATTCTTCATTTTCATCTCTTCCGCCCAGTCCCGAATATCCGAATGTCCGGCATAATTTTCCGAACAAGAACTCGTTTAAGTTGCACCCTCCAGCCCTTTCCAGACCTTCTATTGAACTGTGCCAGCTCTTAAAAAGATGTGCTTGTGCAAAGGACTGACCCTGAGCTATTATTTCATTCAGTCCCTCCCCCCCTACAACCAGTCCATCTCCCAATCTTTCCACTTGCCTGATGAGCCGGTTCATACCCTCCGTAGGTGCCATTGACTCCACCAGGCAGTTATGGATATTCCATATACAGAGCGTAACATCAATAAACACCGTATCGAGGGAAAGTTCTCTAACAGCTTTGAGGATATTTTCCCCAAGAATAGACCGCCACATAGTCAATCCGGGATGAATTTTTACCATTACCTTCTTATCACGGTTATCCAAACGATTAACATTAGACTCGGGAACTCCAATACTCCTGCCTTTATACCAGCTCCAACCTTGAAGTTTCTTTGTTTCAACAGACCGGTACTGGAAATCACGAACCTGTGCATACACAGGATGGGAAGGGTCCATATCGATGGAGTTAAAATGGGGCATCACGTGAAATCCCATTTCCGAACATTTTTTTATGAAAGCTTTCGCATTTTTACTTGCAATATAATCTGGATAATTTTCGTCATACCCGTCAGTCCGCCAGTCTGAGAAATGCAGTAATACTTTTTCCGGTGACACTTTTTTTGCTAATGCATCAAGAATTTCGGGTTTTCCCGGGCACCATGATAATGCCAGTTTTACATCATTTATCCATGGTTCGCGTCT
>CBDUCT010000289.1:0-5269 GCA_965365715.1 uncultured Cyclobacteriaceae bacterium
ATGTACATTGGAAGTTCTTTGTACTGAAGTCCCCATAGCATATCCATTATTTTCAATGGCAAATATCACCGGTAATTTATAATGCATTGCCAGGTTTAATGATTCATGAAATGAACCCTGCCGGACAGCACCATCACCCATATATGTGATACATACTTTTTTGGTTTTATTATATTTTTCGGCGAATGCCAATCCTACTCCCAGTGGGATCTGTCCTCCAACGATTCCATGGCCGCCTACAAAACCCCTTTCTTTATCGAACATATGCATGGAGCCTCCCTTACCTTTAGAAACACCGGTTTCCTTACCATATAGTTCAGCCATGATATATTTTGGGTCGGTTCCCAAAGCAAGAGGATGGGCATGATCCCTGTAGGCAGTAATGTATTTGTCTCCTTTCTCGAGGGCTGTGACAGCCCCGGCCGCACAGGCTTCCTGACCTATATATAAATGACAAAATCCACGGATCTTCTGTTGTCCATATAATTGACCGGCCTTTTCCTCAAACTTCCTCATCAGATACATACTTTCATACCAGTACATATATGTTTCCTTTGAAAAACCTGGCTTGGCGTTTACCTTTGTTTTTCGGGTTGTTGTTGTTTTGGTCTTTTTTGCCATATAATTTTTATTTCAAGCCCAATAATTGCTATATAAACCTCAAAATTACCTTAAAGAAATTTTGTAGATTGCGAAATTAATTAAAAAAGTCTCAACAAAGAAATTTAATGTATCTTGAAACCCTGCGTCTGATTAATTTTAAGAACTACCAGAACATTGAATTCAATTTTAATGAAGAGATAAATTGTTTGGTAGGCGAGAATGGTGTGGGTAAAACAAATGTACTTGATGCGATCTACTATCTGTCACTGGCGAAGAGTTCGTTTAATATATCTGACGGTCAGATCATCCGGCATGGTGAATCCCAATTTTCAATTTTAGGTAAATTCCTGAAGGATGATAATTTTTTCGAGGTAAAATGTAAATCGGCACCCAACAATAAAAAGTCCATCTCAATAAACGACAAGGAATATGAGAGGATCAAGGATCATATTGGATTATTTCCTGTTGTATTAATATCACCCAATGACACAGATATAATAAGGGGAATCAGTGAAAACCGAAGAAAATTTGTAGATGGGGTGATTGCTCAAATCGATAAGGACTATCTGAATAATCTCTTAAGATACAATCATGTCCTCAAACAGAGGAATTCATTACTTAAACACACAGAGAATATATCCCACTTAGATCATGACCTTATTGAAACATTTGATCAGTCTTTATTAAGTACGGGGAAAAAAATTCACACATTGAGACGAAAATTCATTGATCGCTTTCTTCCTGTTTTACAAAGATTGTATTCAGACATATCAGATCACAAAGAAATTATTGAGATCAGTTATCGCTCGGACATGGAGGGTGCCGATCTTAAAAAACTTTTAAAAGAATCCCTGCACAAAGATATCCTCTTAAATCGAACCTCAACAGGCATCCATCGCGATGATTACCTGATCAAGATCGATGGATACCCTATGAAGAAATTTGCCTCTCAGGGTCAGCAGAAATCTTTAATAGTATCCCTCAAAATTGCACAGTTTGAGATAATGAGAGAAGAAAGTGGATTCAAGCCCATTCTTCTGATGGACGACGTGTTCGATAAACTTGACGACCAGAGAATTCAAAAAATCATGAATCTTGTTGCCGGTCATACTTTTGGCCAGATATTCGTTACAGATGCCAGGCCTGAACGTACATTGTCTATATTTGAATCTATTGATTCCGGGATTAACATATTTCAAATACATGAAGGAAAAGCCCAGCTTTTATCTTCCTGATAAGATTGATGATATTTCGTAGATTTGTAACAAAACTAATAATGAAAAAAGCAGTGAGAGTAAGATTTGCACCAAGTCCAACCGGACCTTTGCATATAGGCGGTGTCAGAACGGCATTATATAATTATTTATTTGCCAAACATTTTGGTGGGGATTTTATTCTGCGTATAGAAGATACCGATCAATCCAGGTTCGTCAGCGGTGCTGAAGACTATATTAAAGAATCATTATCGTGGTTAAATATTCTTCCTGATGAAGGAATAGATGATAAAGGTCCACACAAACCTTACCGGCAATCCGAAAGGAAGGAAATCTATCAGAAATATGCTGACCAATTGCTTGACAATAATTTGGCATATTATGCTTTCGATACCTCTGAGGAGCTGGAAAATATGAGAGACCGTTTAAAATCCGAGGGAATAAGTATGCCACAATACAATTGTCACTCGAGAAGCAGCATGGTTAATTCCTTAACGATTTCATCTGATGAAGTAAAAGAGAAGATCGAGGCCGGAGAAAAATATGTAATCAGGTTAAAGGTGCCGGAAAATGAAACTATCGAATTCAGAGATTTAATACGTGGTGAGATTAGTGTTGCATCTGATACCATCGATGATAAAATATTGATTAAATCAGATGGATTACCAACCTATCATCTGGCCAATGTTGTTGATGACCATCTAATGGGCATAACACATGTGATCCGGGGAGAGGAATGGTTGCCCAGCGCTCCCTTGCATATCCTCTTATATCAGTTTCTGGGCTGGAAGGAAAGCATGCCTGATTTCGCCCATTTACCTTTAATCTTAAAACCGGAAGGTACCGGAAAATTAAGTAAGCGTGATGGCGACAAACACGGATTCCCTGTTTTCCCAATAGAATGGACCGATCCTGTAAGTGGAGATAAAAGTATGGGATTCAGGGAGAACGGATATCTTTCCGCTGCAATGGTCAATTTCCTTGCTTTTCTTGGCTGGAATCCGGGAACCGAACAGGAACTATTCAGTATTGAGGATCTAATAAAAGAATTTTCAATTGAAAGGGTAAACAAAGGAGGAGCAAAATTTGATATTGAGAAGGCTAAGTGGTACAACCAGCAATATATAAAGCTATTAGCAGATACTGATATGGGGGCATATTTATATAACGAATTAAGTCATAATGGTATAGAAGCTGACCTGGAATATGTGACAAGGGTTGCGATTGCTTTTAAAGAAAGAATTACTTTTCTCCATGAACTTTATGGAATCAGTTCCTATTTTTTTATCAGGCCTGAAACTTTTGACGAAAAAGTGATCAGGAAAAAATGGACTTCAGTAAATGTTGAATTTTTAAGTAATTATGCAGCAGAGCTGAATAAGGAATATGTGAAATTCGATGCGGATCTGGCCAAGCGTATTATGCAGCCGATCCTTGACAAAATGGGTATAGGTATGGGATCCGTAATGCAAATATTAAGAGTAAGCGTAACCGGTGTTACATCCGGAATAGATCTTATGTATACTATTGAACTTCTTGGACAGGAGGAAGTCAGCAAAAGGATAGAGATAGCAATCGAAAGATTGACTGATTTTGTTAAATAAGATGACGAGGAAAAAAGATAAAAAACCGATCAAAAAAGAAGTTACTGAAGAGAATAAAAACCTTCCCGGATTTGACATACGTATCAATTCATTTGGTGAGGTACAGTCAACATATGATATTGATGAAGTGAATGCATTTTTAAATAAAAACCTGACTGATAAAAAGCTAAAAAACAAAACGAAAGAAAGCGAGGATGAGAAGGATAAACCTGATTCTGAACAATAAATTTTATCCTCAGTAATATTTTTTAATATCATGTTGAATTATTTAATAAACCCGAGTAAATTCAAAGAATAATATCTGTTTTAGAGGATTTTTAAAATAAATTTAACCACAAGAATTAATATATCTTAAAATTAAACTTTTTGCTATGAAGAAATCAACCTATCTAATTATATCACTGGCACTAATTTTTATGAATTGTGGAGGTGATAATTCTAAAAAAAATGAGCTAAAAAAGCAGGCCGAAGAATACGCGGAAAGCATGAAGATTGAAGAAGAGATTGGCGCACAGGTAAAAGCCATGTTCCAGCCATTACCCGCTGTTGCTGAAAATCCTGATAATCCAATTACGGATGAAAAGGTAAAACTGGGTAAGATTTTATATTTCGACAACCGCTTATCCAAGGATCAGACTCAGAGCTGTAATACTTGCCATGACCTGTCAACTTTTGGTGTTGATAATAAGAAATTCTCCGATGGTGACGATGGCACAAGCATAGGAGACCGAAACTCACCAACTGTTCTGAATGCTGCTTTTCATACGAGTCAATTCTGGGATAGCCGGGCAGAGGATGTTGAAGAGCAGGCTGGATTGCCAATCTTAAACCCGGTGGAAATGAACATTCCTTCCGAAGATTTCGTTATTAAAAGACTTGCAGCCACGGATTTATATCCACCGTTATTTGCTGCAGCGTTTCCTGAGGATAGCAATCCACTTACTTTTGATAACCTTATGAAAGCCATTGGTGCGTTTGAACGTACCCTTGTAACACCTTCGAAATTTGATGATTATCTTAAGGGAAATAAGGGTGCCTTAAGCCTGGAAGAAAAGAAAGGCTTGAAAACCTTTATTAATGTGGGTTGTCTGACCTGTCATACCGGGAGTCAGTTAGGTGGAAATATGCTTCAAAAATTTGGAGTATACGATAACTACTGGAACCTGACAGGAAGCGATCCTGTTGATGAAGGAAGGTTTAAAGAAACAGGGAACGAGGCTGATAAATACATGTTCAAAGTTCCAACACTCAGAAATGTGGCGATGACCTATCCTTATTTTCATGATGGCAGTGTTGAAAAACTTGAAGATGCTGTAAAAATCATTGCTAAGGTAAACCTGAATAAAGATCTGACTGAGGAAGAGACCAGTAGCATAGTCATATTCCTTAATACATTAACCGGGGACTTGCCTGAAGAAGTTAAAAAAATCCCTGAAGAACTAAATCCTGCTTCTTAATTTTTGGAGGCTGTTCATCAGAACAGCCTCTTTTTTTTGCTTGGATAATCTTGATATAATCAATGGTTATGGGTTTCGTATGCGAATGTACTGAGTTCGATTCAAAATTGAGAACGTTTGGGACTCCATTCAGGCAATGAAAACATCACATAACCTATTTATTGTCAGCTACTTATCTATTAAGCCGCAAATTATATCTCTTATTTCTGCCCAACTTCTGTCATCTAATCTCGCACCGTACACCTCAATCACTTTACCTCCCAGTATAGATCCAATTTCACCACATTGTGCAAGATCATATCCCCTGGATAAACCATATAAAAACCCAGCCGCATATAAGTCACCCGCTCCGGTTGTATCTCTTAGTTCAGCTTTGATAGCTGGTATTATT
>CBDUCT010000290.1:0-5251 GCA_965365715.1 uncultured Cyclobacteriaceae bacterium
TTTAAAAAGATCCCGATAAACTAAATATTTTTAAATACTTCTTTTTACATTGGAGGTACCAACTGTAAATACCATGAAAAATCCATCTATTTTTTTATTTCTGTTCCTTACCACTTTTAATTTCCTCCAGGCACAAAATACAAAAAAGGCAGAACTAACTGTTTTAGCCGGGGAAGGTGAACACACCATCAGCAGGCATATTTACGGACATTTCAGCGAACACCTTGGCAGATGCATTTACGGAGGCATCTGGGTAGGTGAGGATTCTGATATCCCGAACATAGAAGGGTATCGGAGAGATGTTTTTGAAGCTTTGAAAAATCTTAATATCCCAAACCTCAGATGGCCCGGCGGATGTTTTGCCGATGAATATCACTGGCTGGATGGCATAGGTCCCAGAAGTGAACGACCCGAAATGATCAATACGCACTGGGGCGGGGTTGTTGAGGACAACAGTTTTGGAACCCATGAATTCCTGGATTTTTGTGAATTATTGGGGACAGAACCGGTGATTTGCGGTAATGTTGGAAGCGGAACCGTGGAAGAAATGTCGGATTGGGTGGAATACATCAATTTCGATGGAAAAAGCCCGATGGCGGATCTTCGAAGAGAGAATGGCAGGGATGATGCCTGGGGAATAAAATACTGGGGTGTGGGAAACGAAAGCTGGGGCTGCGGCGGTAACATGACGGCTGAATTCTATGCCAATCAATACAGGAGGTATGCTACCTATGCCAGGAACTATGGGGAAAACCGCTTGTATAAAATTGCCGGCGGCGCCAATTCCTGGGATCTGAACTGGACGGAAGTGATCATGAAAAATGTCCCACTTCACCAGATGAATGGACTTTCACTGCACTATTACACCGTTCCGCATTCATGGAGTAAAAAAGGTCCGGCAACCGGTTTTGATGAAGCGGATTATTTCATCACCCTGAAGAAAGCAGGGGATATGAAAAGACTGGTAGAATCCCACAGCACGATCATGGATAAATATGACAAGGATAAAAGAATAGCACTGGTCGTGGATGAATGGGGAAACTGGTTCGACGTGGAACCCGGCACCAACCCCGGCTTTCTTTACCAGCAAAACTCATTGCGGGATGCCCTGACCGCAGGAATGACGCTGAATATATTCAATAATCATGCAGACCGGGTGCGTATGGCCAATATTGCCCAGACGGTAAATGTGCTGCAGGCGGTCATTCTTACCAATGAAGAAAGTATTGTGCTTACCCCTACCTATCATGTTTTCGATCTTTATAAACCACATATGGATGCATTGTTACTGCCTACTTTTCTGAATGGTCCTGAATACGTATTTAAGGAACAATCTATCGACGCACTTTCAGTATCTGCCTCAAAGGGTAAGGATGGGACAATAAACATTACGATCGTTAATATGGATGCGGATAATGACATATCTCTGGATCTGGATATAGTAGGTTTCGAAGCAAAATCTATTTCAGGAAGGTATATCTCTTCAAAAGAATTCTATGATTACAATTCCTTTGATGATCCGGATGTCGTAAAGATAAATGAATTAAAAGCACCAAAGCTGTCGAAAGGAAGAATATCGGCGACTCTCCCATCTAAATCAGTGGCCTTACTGCAGGCCAGGTAATTTTGATGCAGAAAAGGTACTTTTGATTTGGTCCGGATAGTTTTGTGGCAGACCAGGTAATCTTGCTGTAAGTAGGAATAAAAATGGTGCTTTCAATGATGTTCAATATGATATCCCATATGAGCTGACCGAAGACAAAAACAATATCACTGTCAGATTAATGCCCCACGAAGGTCACCGGGCAGGGCCATTTTTTTATGTCAGAACCATGAAGCGTTGAAATGAATTTATTTTTCGAGATAATCAATCAATATCGTGATAAAATCTCCCATGAGATTCATAGTATTGCCCTCTTCCGTATTATCGACAAAACCTAGACATACTTCATATTCAGGAATATAGATACTTGCCGCAGCATACCCTGGTGCATTCCCACTGTGCCCAATGGCTTCAATTCCATTAACTAAATCAGGATTGAACTTGAAGGCTCCTAAACCATATCCGGCTGCGAAAAATTCTTCACCTGTGCAGGGTGAATGAAAAGTAAGCATCTGATCAAGACTTTCCTGGCTCAGAACAGATTTATCATGATACATGGCTTTAGTCCATTTGGCGAGATCTACCGCGCTGCAAAAAATTTCTCCGCATATGCCACTGGCAAATGCCGACCTGGGCCAGGGGTAGAAATCCTCATAGCTGCCATCGCTGTCAATATCAAACCAGCCATGTGCTGTTCCGGCCTGAACTTCTCCCTTGGAGGCATAGGTGTCAGAAAGGCCGAAAGGATCAAAAAGCAGGTCTTTATAAACAGAGCATATATCCGACCCGGTAATATCTTCAATAATCATGCGAAGCATGATATAACCGGTTGAAGAATAATTCCAATCCGTACCAATGGGAAATACCGGCTCTTTATTGAACGTGATGACTATATCCTCAGGATCCCAGGATTTGGAAGGTTCCAGAAAGATACCTTCCCAAAAAGCTACATTGTCGGCGATATCATTCAGACCACTTGTGTGGTTCAGTAATCGTCGTATTGTAATGGTTGAGTCCACATTTGGATAGGATGGCAACCAGGAATGAAGCGAATCATCCAAATTCAATTTTCCCTGTTCAGCGAGTCTGAGAATTGTCGCGGCTGTGAAATTTTTGGCTATACTGCCTGCTCCAAACGGCATGCTTGTAGTTACGGGGACGGTCCCATGGGATATACCACTGGCACCAGCCCATTTTTCACCATCCGGGAGAAAAACTGCCACAGAAATACCTATCCCATTGTATTTTTCCAATCCTTCGTCAAGTGCATTTTGCAATGTTTCTGCCAAAGTAGGTTCTTCATCCGGAAGGGGGTCTGAGTCATCTGAACAGGAAGAAAAAAATAAAGAAAGAAAAATTAAAGAGACAAGTACCAGATAAATTATCGCAATAGTATTGAACTTAAAATGCCCGTGTTTTTGATTCGATTTCATAATCTTTAATTTTGTAATATCACTTTTCAAAGGAAGCACAAAAGTTCATGCAGTACATAGTAGTTATGTTTCTAAATATTGACTGATGTTGCATTTATTGATATATTGTTGCATTACATTTTTTGCTCTGCTCAGATCATCGATATCCTTAACTATGTTAGATCCATTGTGTTAATACTATTCCACTATATCCTTTGACGACAAAACCGAAAAATATCGGACTGAGCTTTATAGACCAAAAACTTTTGGATAAGGCAATTCAGATCATAATTGATCATTTAAGTGATGAATCATTTGGGACTGATGAACTGAGGAAAGAATTAGGTTTAAGCCGGTCTCAATTACACCGGAGATTAAATAAGATCACGGGTTTATCAACTTCGCTTTTCATCCGGTCAGTCAGGTTAAAAAAAGCAATTGAGATATTGAAAGAAGGCCATCTTAGTGTCGCAGAAGTTGCTTATTCCACCGGCTTCAGCAGTCCTTCTTATTTTAATAAATGTTTCCATGAACAATACGGTTTTCCTCCTGGTGATATACATAAACAAAAGGTAGCAGAGATTGATCAAAGAGATATTTTTAGCCTAAAAGATAACTCTGCTTCTATCCAGGGTAAAAAGAGAAATTCTAAATCCCGAAAATTATATTTCTATGGGATGGTGGCTTTGGTGATCATTATTCTTACCATAATTTTTTACAATTCAATAAATCCATGGTATAAAACTAAAATTGATGAAAAATCCATAGCTGTTCTTCCATTCAAGAATTTCAGTGACAATCCGGATAATCAATACGTATCAGATGGCATGATGGATGCTATTCTTGCCAATATATCCGGGATCGGAGATCTCAAGGTTATTTCCCGTACTTCGGTAGAGCAATACAGGGAAAGCACAAAACCGGTTAAACAAATTGGGGCGGAACTTGGAGTAGATCACATTCTGGAAGGAAGTACTTTTCAGGATGAACACAATGTCCGGGTTACTGTTCAGTTGATCAATACTGAAACCGAGGACCATATCTGGTCAGAAAGTTATGATTGTGAATTTAAAGACATTTTCAAGGTTCAGAGCCAAATTGCGAGAAGTATAGCCTACGAACTGCAATCAAAGATCACTGCAGACGAGAAGATCAGGCTCGATCGAATACCAACATTAGATATAGAAGCCTATGATCTGTATCAGAAAGGACAATATTATTTAGTCAATTATCTGCAAAAAAGGCAGGATAAGGATTTTTATACAAGTAAGTCATACTATACTCAGGCTCTGGAAATAGACTCAACGTTTGCTGCGGCATATGCCAGGCTTGCTGATCTTTACTGGAACAGAAATTACAGGATTGAATATTATAGTAATTCGTTTATGGATACATTTATATTGTTGACAAAAAAAGCCCTTATTTTTAATCCCCAATCTTCGGATGCCCACCGGCTTTTAGGTCAATATTTATTTGAAACAGGTAAGCCGTATCAAGGAATAACTGAAATGGAAACGGCTATCTCTCTAAATACCAATAATGCTACAGCGTATGAATTACTGGGATTCTATTCTAATTGGATCGGACACTGGGAAACAGGCATACCCTGTCTAATGAAATCAATAGAACTGGATCCATTTTCAATGTTTACTGCAATCCGATATTGTTTTATAGCCAGGGCTTATCTTGATCTTCTGGATTTCGATAATACGTATTTTTATTGCCGTAGAGCCATGGAAATGGGTCAGGGGAACCCATCAGCTTTGGGTTTTGCCTATTGGATATATGCGCACACCCATTTGGTGCAGGGGAATCGTGAAGAAGCATTGATGTATGCAGATAGTCTATCTTCGTATAATGAAAGAGGAGCTTTACGAATAAAGGCGGAGGCATATTCTCACCTTTATAACGATTGTGAAAAAGGCACAAATATTTATCAGGAACTCACTGAAAAATATCCGGCTTATTATAACTACCGCCATCGATATGCATACGCCTTGTGGATGACCGGCAAAAAGGACTCTGCGAGACTTCTATTTGAAGCCCAGATTAAAGAATCTAATACAGAGCTTGAACTTGGCCGGGTTGAACGTAATGATCCGCACTATAACCTGGCCGGCATATACGCTTTTCTTGGAAATACTGATCTTGCGATTGAACATTTGAAGAAACATCAGTTTACATCCGGGCTGGAGATCTATGCTGAAAGAGATCCCTTGTTCAGGGATCTCTATGA
>CBDUCT010000291.1:0-5222 GCA_965365715.1 uncultured Cyclobacteriaceae bacterium
TTTACAAAACTTCAGGATCATGAGGTGAATACCATCATCTTCCCTAACCTGAGTTCCGGCAACATCGCTTATAAAATGATGCAGGAAATCGGCGAAGCAGAAGTGATTGGGCCAATTATGGTGGGAATACGAAAGCCGATTCATGTAATGCAGATGGGAAGCTCAGTGCGTGAAATAGAGAACATGGCAGCCATCGCGGTTGTGGATGCACAAACCACAGGTAAGGAAATAGTCCAATTATAAAAAAGAACCTTAAACTGACTCAAAAAACATACAGTAGGTCGTCCCAAACTCTCGACAATCCTAATTTTCTGCTTATTGCCTTAGGAGGAAAATAGAGGGTTAATAATTATCAGTTTTGGCATTGATTTATGATATTTATAATTGCCGGTTACTTATTCTTGTGTTTAATTCTATTGTTCAAACTAAATAATTCTTGGAGTAGACCAAATCAATCCTAAGTTTTCTCTTTTTCATCGTGATCGATTTTAATTTTTTGAGTTGGCATCGGCGCTGCAATACCAACTGAAGCAAGTGTTTTAATGGCATTGATTGCAATTTCACTTTTGGTATTTAAGCTATTACTAAACTCCACCCAGCAATAAAGCGTAAAATCAAGAGATGAACTTTCGAAACCATTAAAAAGCACCATTGGGATTGGTTCAGCATGAGTATTATGGTGTTTTTGCATAACTTCTGTTAAAATATCAATTACTTTTTCCGGATCAGCATCAAAAGGTGTCTTGATGGAGATTGTCAGTCTACGCTTTTGATTTGTAAGGGTCCAGTTGACAACTTTATTCGAAATCAGCAATCCATTAGGTACAATGACCTCTGAGCCATCCCAGGTGAGCACTTTAGTTGCCCTTGCGCCAATTTCAGTAACCCTTCCTATATACTGGTCCACTTCTATAACATCACCAATATGGATCGGATTTTCAAAAGTCAAGATAAGACCGGCAATGAAATTTAAAACAACATTTTGTAATCCAAAACCAATTCCTATGCCTAGTGCACCAACTAAAAATCCAAATTTATTCATATTCAGACCTATAGAATTCAAAGCCAGATAGATGCCAATAGCGATGATACTATAACGGATCAGCATGGATAGAGCGTCAGCAGTACCCCGGGGTAAATTTGATTTGGCTATCCAATCATCCTTAAAGATATTTTTTACAAATTGTACAAGGATATATGTGAAAAAAACGATCAGAAAAAATGAAATAATTCCTCCTATGGAAATAACTACGGATGCTATCGAAAACTTCGTGTCCATGATGTTTCCTATCAAACTCTGGACCGGCCTCAGCAGCCTGAAATAAATCAACACGGCATAAAGCCAGAGAATTAATCCCGCCCAATTAATCATCGGCCTGATACGTTGATCAATAAGCTTCTTAAGCTGTTCATATAAAGGTATTGACTGAGCTTTTTTCCCCTTTATCAACATGACCAGCATACTATTGCAGATGATGACGAGGGTTACTACAATAACACTGAATGTCAGGGTCCCGATGGTTGCACTTATGAGAAAGTCGGAAAGCTTTACACCACCGATTATATTAGATATGAAGGCAATGATCATCAAAATTCCAAAAATTCAAATAAATCCGTTAAATACACGTTGTCCCCTGTGAGTTAATCCAAATTCAATTCTTATTTTATTTGCATTAATTATCAGGAGGAATATCGTGATGCTTTGGAAAATAATGATCATCCGGTTAGCTAAGGGTTGATAGGGTATGTGGTCTTGAATAATATTTAAAAGAAAAAGCATCAAAAGTATAATGAGCGGAATTTTAATTTTATCAGTGAGTAGGCCCGGTAACAAAATCAATGATGAGATCATCATTAGGGTAACGAAAAAATCACCCAGAACCAGCGGTCGATTTGAGTAGAAAAAAACACTGATGATGATGCTGATGAGTAATGAAGAAAAAAAAGGATGTCGGAATATAAAGCCCGCCTGAGTTTCCCGCTTACTTTCCGGATTGAGTTTATCTGTTGGCCAAACCTTGTTGAGTAGAACAAAGCCAATGATCAAAATAATAATGAAACTAAGTTGTAGGAAAACGATAACCTTATTGCTCCACAGATAGATTTTTAAAATGTTACAACTTTCTGCAGCATTTGACTTTACAATTGAAATTCCATTCTGGAAATGAATTGTGCTATCTGAGGCACTCCAAATCGGGTTAGTGTCAATAATAAACTAGTTCGATTGAAATGCCCTCTGTTCTTCTTCCATAATGCTGATCATCTCATCAATAAGCAAATTCAATTGGTATTTCGCTTAATGCGACCGGGATTGGATCCGCAACTAATGAATCCTGATCTGGAAGTAACTCCTGACTGTTTATTTTCCCGACTGAAAGTAAGAAAAACAGAAAAATAGCTGTAAAGAACTCATGATTGGTGCCTCTTTTACAAATTTTCATTTTCTTTATTTTTAGAACCGATAATCCATAGGTAACTACTTCTCATAAGTTAGGAAAAAATAAACAAATTCCTTCTGAATATTTTTTATCAGTTCCACCATATGCGAGTCCATAATCCCCAGGCATATTGAATTAAGATGATTTATCCTATCTTATTCAAGGGGATTTACTCCCTCTCTCTTAGGAATCCTCAAGCTGCTTTAATTCCAATCTTCTTCTTATAAGTTTTAACACATATCCAATGGGAATAATAGATAAAAATGAAATTGTCCAAATCCATGGTCCGAATGCAGCAAACGGGAGGGTAAAAAAAGAAGCCAGAGGTTCAGGTAGAAGACTGAAAAACAGGCCTTTTTCTTCAGTTTTTGTTATTTGTTCAGACGTTAAATTATTCTTAATGGCATACCACCAGTTATAAGCTCCAATAAACCCGGCCAGGGCAAGAAAGATACTTTCCATTTGTAAAGCGAGCTTCATTCCGTCACACTCCATATCAAATCGCACGAAGTACAGATATATCATTAAGCAGATCATTTGAGCAACAGATAAACTAGCATGTACTGGTGTACTCCGAGATAGGTTACCCAATTGTCTGTTAAATTGAATCCAATACAATACCACTAAAATGAAACCAACCAGAATAACCAAAAGTTGGGATATATTTTCACTATAGATTTGAGATAATGTATTATACTGCAATAAGGGATCATCAGGCCTGGGTAAAATAAGGAATATCTGGAAAATCATAAGTGCATACAATACATTGATAACAATTCTTATACTATTGAGTAAACCAATCCCCCGTTCAATCTGTGCCGGTGTTGGTTCGGTCGATTTTGATAACTTCATGGCTCTTATTTAGAATTTTACAGGTATTTGGAATTGGAAATTTATGCGTATGGAGTGGCCGGCTACCGATCCTTCCCATCCGGGCCATCCGGCACTTGCTGCCCATTCAACATATGTATTGATGGTCCTTTTCTCATTTATGAAAGCTTTCCCAACCCTGAGACCCATTGGGAAGAACCAGCCACCATTTTGCCAGTTATATTGAATTACAAAATCACCATTTCCTGCATACCATCCATTGGCAATCTGAAATACAAAAGTTGGATTGATTATCAGGTTTGTAGCTTGCGTTTCGTTATTAACTTTGGTCCATGATTGTTGTAATAATAGAGCAAAGAATAATCTGTCATTCAGGGCTCTTTGTGTAACAGCAGCCGCAAGTCCGCCTCCCCAGTTACGGTTTCCAAATCCTTCCATGGATGGGAAATTAATCTGTGGCCCTATTCCCCAACGCCCGGTTGACCATTGATTTATAATCCCAAGAATGAACAGATCAGATCCGCCTATGCCCCAATCACCAGCAGAATTTTGTTTAACCCGGAAAGTAAGTCTTGGCAACATGGTTATTGGTATTTTATCAGTTTTAGGAATGGGGGCTACCAACCTGAACTGGAAGAAACCCTGGTCACCGGCTGGTCGTGTACTCCCGTCTTCCAGTTGGTCATCTTCATAGTTATAGAAACCCTCATAGGCAAACTGGTAACTCCACTGAGCAGCAGTCGGGTCAACAGCAGCAGATTCACGGCTCTGCCCCCCCTCTGAGGTGGTTTCTTCCTCCTGAGCAAAAAGAGGTTGATAGATTAACATTATTAGAAATCCGTATATTATTAGCTTTTTCATTTTTTATATGTTTAAATGATAAGTTCAATTGTATTTTTCAATAGTCCAGTTTACTTTTTTTATATATGATCTTGCTGAAGTCAATACCAAACAAGAGACTATTATATGCCCCGGGTTTGATATCGAATTCCAATGCAAATCCTAGTTCCCAATCCGATGGCATTTCTATCCCGAATTCTGTGCCGAGACGTATCAATTGAATGTTTTCATGTTTTTCGAATTCAATACCATATCCGGAAAAAACTGTCCATCTGTGATGAGGTTTATATAGAAACATACCGCATACGGCAATTGGATTTTCACGAATAAGTACATCACTGGTATTTTTTTCCTCAACCTTGAATTGTTGCAATAAGATATCGGTGTGCAACCCAAATCCCCACACCGCTCTAAAAAAGTAATCATAATTCATTCCAAAAGCAGGAACGATAAGGATATCATCGGATTCTTCTGTAAAAGAGTTATCTATAAAGGCATATCCCGCAACCATTGTCAACCGGTGAAAACCCTCGATGTCCTCATGATCTTTACGATGTTCCGTTTCCTGAGCATTGATATAAAAAGCGGTCCCGTTGAGTAAAAAGAATACAATGATGCATTTATTCATTACTTTTTATAATTAGATAAATCAACTATATATTTACATTCTTTAATTCCAGTTATTTATCAATATTTACATTTTCCAATTCGATAATAAATTCAAAACTTTTAGAAACAGGTCATATCTTCTCAGTTTCAATTTGTCTGGCTCCGTACAACTTAATTCTCATTAGTTGATACATTGGCCCTGCTCTTGATACCGAAGCGATAATTTACTGAGAATAGTGTTTGCTGCTTTGTTAAAAAGCCAAATTCCGATCGCAGTTGCCAGTGGTTGTTTAATTGCCACTGGATTCCAACTACCGGATTCCATGCGTACCGCAGCTTTTTGTTCATGCTGTAGTTGATTGTGGTTTCAGTAGGAGTTGCAAGTTCCTGAAGAATTTCTCCTACAAGATCCTTTACAGGCCCCTCTTCCAAACCATTATACCATTCTTCAACTTCTTCAATTTCACTATCTGTTAAATCCAAACCTGATTCAAAAGGGATAGA
>CBDUCT010000292.1:0-5218 GCA_965365715.1 uncultured Cyclobacteriaceae bacterium
CGCCGCTATTACAGCGATGCTGGGCCTGATATTCCTGAACTTTGTCGGATTGATTGACCTTGATATTGTTTACGTGAATGAATATTATGTATATTCCGCTATTATTGGCGGCATCATTATGGGAGCTGGTTTCATAATCGGTGGATTCTGCCCGGGCACCAGCTTTACTGCTGCTGCAATTGGTAAAATAGATGCCATGTGGTTTATCCTGGGGAGTATGATCGGTATCTTTGTATTTGGAGAAACATACATATTCTGGGAAGACCTTTATCTGAGCGGATACAAAGGGGCAGTAAAGATCTCTGATATTCTTGGAATTCGTGACGGATATTTCGCCTTAATTTTAATCCTAGTGGCAACACTAATGTTCTGGGTGGCCGAGATGGCGGAGAAGAAATTTAAACGTGAAGATATAACCAAAGAAATATAATTATAAGACTATGAATACCCGAGTCATATTAAGTATCATTTTAATTTCATTTGGAAGCATAGCCGCAATACTTCCGAAACAGAAAACCTCATCCGTTCAATTGGATGCTGATGAACTTTTACGTGAGATCAGACTGGAGACAAACCTGGTATCTACTGATGAACTGGCTGACCTTTTAATAAACCTGGATCCCGGCTTAATGCTGATCGATGTCAGGGATTCTCTGGAATACAGCAAATATCATCTTCCAGGGGCAATTAATATCCCATTAAACCAATTAATGGATGAAAAATGGATGCCTTATATCGATCAGATATCCAAGAAAAATATTTTCTATTCGAATGGTACCACGCTTTCCAGTGAAGCCTGGATACTTACCAGACAACTGGGATTTAAAAACAATTATGTGCTCTATGGCGGATTGAACAGGTGGTTTGAAACCATAATCAAACCCAGTCACCCCGGATCAATGGCAACTTCCGATGAGATCGACAGGTTCAATAAAAGAAAAGCGGCAAGTATGTATTTTACGGGCAGCAGCAATGCAACGGATATGAGCAGTGCGCCGGCCCTACCCCCGGTACCCAGAAAAAAGAAGAAAAGAGTAGCAGGTGGATGCAGTTAAAAATTGATATTATGAAACATTTGAATTTATTAATATTAGGAGGTATTGTAATTATCCTGAGCATTATATTTGGTGTAGCAACCTTAAAAGTTACCGGCAAGTACCGGTTTAATCGAAGTGCCACCGAAATGCTGACAAGGGTAAATACACAATCTCAATATCTGGATATGTCAGAGGCACAGGAACTATTAGATAACGACACAGTGGTATTTATCGATATCAGAACACCCAAGGAATTTGTTGGATTTCATATAGAGAATGCACTAAATATTCCTTTTGACCGCTTACTTGACGATGAGTTTATTGACATTCTTGAAAAGGATCAGATGAAGATCCTTTATGGAACCAACTCAGTGGGATCAAACGCTGCATGGATGGTATTGACCCAGTATGGATACGACAATCTGTATGTCCTGGATGGAGGTGTGCAGGACTGGATAACCCAGGTTGAGACCAGGGATATCTTTAAAGGAGCCTATAAGCGTGATGAGACGCCATTATATAACTATAGTGAAGTTATGAATCCTGAATCGGAATAATTAATCAATGCCGTATTCCTTTTTTTTGTCCGCTATCTTGCTGGGGCTCTCGATTATCATGACCAATGCCTGTTTCAGTGTGCGTGATTTTCTTACGTCCCGGAATATGTCCATCCATTCGTGAAAATTCAGGTATACAGGATTATAGCTGTTTACGGGTGTTGTAATTCCATAATCAGGTTTTTCCACTTCAGGCTCGAAGGAATTGAAAATTCTATCCCAAATAATAAAAGTAGATCCATAGTTTTTATCCAGGTATTGTTTATTGCGTCCGTGATGAACCCTGTGATGAGAAGGGGTAACAAAAATATATTCAATAGGTTTTGGCAGCTTTCTTATATATTCAGTATGGATCCAGAATTGATATAAAACTTCTATCTGATGACAGATAAAGAATGTGACCGGGTCAAACCCTACCAGGGCAACAGGAATAAAGAATATGATCTTGATATGCTGCGTCCAACCCAGCCGAAAAGATACGGAGAAGTTATATTTCTCGGAATTATGATGGGTAACATGAGTCGCCCACCAGAATCTACTGGTATGGGCAATTCGGTGTGCCCAGTAACGCCAGAAATCAATCCATATCAGGCAGAGAATAAATCCCCACCAAGATGGCTCTATCTTGATAGGAGCCAGATTATAGAAAAATATAATGATACCAAATGTGACAATCTTTATTGCAGCTGTTATTAAAAGATTTACAACACCTATAGCAAATGCAGCAAGGGTATCTTTAGTATCATAAATCTTACGATGCTTATATTGACTAATTCCCCATTCTAAAAGGGTGAATGCAATCATTACGGGTGCTGCATATACAATAATGTTTGGCAGGTCCATTTGCAACACCTGTTCGTATGTAAGTTTCTCCATCAGCGCTTATATTATTCCTTTCCGACAGATTTTTTGTCAGATTTGTAAAGAAACACCAACATCCCGACTTTTTTTAATAAAAGTTAAGGATTTTTGATATATGTCAAAATATAAACTTATAACACTACTTGGACCCACCGCCAGTGGAAAGACATTTTTTGGTGCCAACCTGGCCAATAAACTAAAAGGCGAGATCATTAGTGCTGATTCAAGGCAGGTATACAGGGAAATGGACCTTGGGACCGGCAAGGATTATGAGGATTATACTATTAAGGATTATTCAATCCCTGTCCATCTAATCGACATTCATGATCCGGGTTATAAATATAATTTATTTGAATATCAGAAGGATTTTTACAGGGTGTATAAGGAAATCCGCAATCGGGGCAATCTCCCCATTCTGGTAGGTGGTACAGGAATGTATATTGAAGCGGTTTTAAATAAGTATGAACTGGTAAACGTACCACCAAACGAGAAACTTCGTGAGGAGCTGGCAAAACTGAACCAGGAGGAATTGATAAATGTTCTTCAGAATTATAATTTCAATCTGCATAACACATCAGATTTGAAAATCAGAAAACGGACCATCAGGGCTATTGAAATTGCAGATCACTACAGCAGCGAAAAAGTTGAACAAAACGATCTGCCGGATATCAATTCCCTGATCCTGGGGGTTAAATATGACAGGACATCCAGGAGGAAAAGAATATCAGAGCGGCTTGAAACAAGGTTAAAAGATGGCTTAATTGATGAAGTGAAAAATTTACTGGATAAGGTCAGTGGAGAAGATCTGATCTATTATGGATTGGAGTATAAATTCATAACCCTTTATCTGACAGGTAAAATGGATTATAAAGAAATGTTCGACAAACTGGAAGTGGCCATTCATCAGTTCGCCAAGAGGCAGATGACCTGGTTCAGGCGGATGGAGCGAAACGGATTTAAAATACACTGGCTGGACGGGCATATGCCCCTTGAAGAGAAACTGGAGAGATCTTTGGCCATAATCAATAAAGAAGCTCCGGAATTAATAAAATAGCATGGGCGTAAGCGGGATCATATTATCAGGAGGCAAAAGTACCAGGATGGGGAAGGATAAGGGATTGATCAAATTGAATGGCAAACCCATGATTCAACATGTTATTGACCATATAGATCCAATTTGCGACCAGATCCTGATAAGCGCCAATGATAAAACATATGAAGATTTCGGTTATCCGGTATATTATGATGAAATAAATGATATCGGGCCGGCTGGTGGTATAATTTCAAGCCTCAAGCATTCTTCAAACAAGAAGAACATTGTCATTTCCTGCGATCTGCCTTTTGCTTCCACAAAATTTATACGGACATTACTTGAACTGTCCGGAGATTATGCGATCACACTTCCCATGTCCCGTCAGCATTATCAACCCTTATGTGCCGTTTATTCTAAAGAAGTATATCCTGTTTTTATGGAATATATAAGTAAAGGGATCTATTCTTTAAAATCCATTATTAAAGAGTTCAGGATACGTATAATCAAGCAAGAGGATATCGAAGGTTTCGACCTCTCCAGAGAATTAAGGAATATAAATTACCCGGATGATCTGTCCAGTTAAATTCCCTGACTCATACTTTTTTTCCAAGGGCTGCCCTGCCAACGAAATTCAATGTTCCGATCAAGCCCTCTTTTTCATACAGGATCTTTTTATACATATCCTTGGAATCTTTCGGGGGAGTGAATTCCTTTTCTTTCTTCAACAAGCTAATGGCCTTATTTTTACATACCGGAATACAGAGTCCGCAACCTATGCAACGATCGTTATTGACTTCCATATGACCATTAAGCCTGTCGATGGCTTCCATTTGACAGATATCCTGGCAGTCCTCACACGCATCGCATTTCTCAGCCAGTATATCGGCGTAAAAATTAGAGTGTACAAATTCGGCCGGTTTCTCAAATTTCTTTGCACCCTTGAGTACGCCGCAACAACATCCACAGCAGAAACAAATGAATGACGGATTCTGGTTGTTTTCCGGTTGGATTACCATGCCTTCCTTTTTAGCCCTGGTCATCATCTTCATTACATCTTCCCGTTTTAACTCACGGCCAACTCCTCTGTCTATCATATATTTTGCTGAATTTCCGATAGTCAGGCAGGCTTCCCTCACCTCTGTTTGCTGACAGGGAGCTCCCATCTTATCTTTTGCCTGACGGCAGACACAATTCATGACCGAAAAAGGACCTGCAGATTTGTTTACGATCTCCTTCAAACTATCATAATTCCCTATATGAAATTCAGGATCAATTTTTACATTCACCGGTATGGTTCTTATCTGCTTTGTATAAGTACTGACAATTTCATCAGCAAATGCTTCATCTTCGTAAGCGAAAAAGTCTTCAGCAAGCCCTTTTGTAACCCGGTCAACCTGAAACTCAAACATCCCAATTGCAAGAGGAACCCGTCCGTAGACCATTACCGGATCTTTACTACTTTTTCTTCTACCCATGATAGATCCTTTCTTTTTCATATTATTCAAATGAATTTTCAAGGCATCAATGCTAATCTCACCCTTTTTAAACCGTTTGTGGATCTTTTCTGCCGTTTCGGGCATCAGACTAAGGTTAATGGCGACCTTTGCCTCCTCTTCTGTAAACAGATGCTTAAGGAGGCTTAACTCTACACCGGATTTTGTAGGCGGAAATCCTATCGGTGCTCTGTCGAAGTGTTTCTGGAGTTTGCGATATATGTCTTCCATTGGATT